>JAOPUQ010000216.1 GCA_025963425.1 Modestobacter sp.
CCCCAGGTTGATCTTGATGGCGGCGGCTGTCATCCTTCGAACAGTATTCGAACGCGCTGCTGAGTTCCCCCGGCCGGCGCCCGACCACGGAGGAATCCCTGCTGTACGCCACGGGGGGCCAGCTCCGCCGTGGCGTCAGCACGGCGGCCGCCACGGGAGCACCCCGTGGCTGAGCCGACGTTCGCCCGCACCGGACCCGCGTCGCGCAGGCCTGCCACTCCCCCGGCGACCGGCGCCCCTAGGCGGAAGCCCTCCCTCGTCGCCCCGCAGCAGGTGGATGGCCAGGCGCCGGTCAGCCAGCTCGAGGAGGTGACGGTCCGGCTCGCGGTCGCGCTCGACGCCCTGGACGAGTCGACTCGGCGCCGCGTCCAGGCCTACCGCGGCCATCTGCTCAGCGACGCCGAGTGGACGCAGGTCGCCGACCTGGTGCACCTCGGCCTGGCTGCCTCCCCGACCTCGGGCACTCGAGCGATGCCCGGCCTGGCCGCCGCGCTGTGCACACACGCCCGCATCCACCTGCTCCTGGGCACCAGCCGCACCGTCGCCGGCTGGTATGGCCACGACGCCATCGAGACGTCGCTGACCACCCGTCGCGTCGGCCGCGGCCCTGCCGCGTTCACGCCGCCGGAGCGCTTCGCGTCCAGCTATCAGAGCCGGCTGCGGGCAATCGGCCGCACGCTGGTGCCCAACACCCCGCCTCCCCCTCCGAACTACGGCGCCTACGACCCGCAGGCACCGCTGACCACCGCCGAGCTCGAGGAGGTCTTCGACTTCTGCGACGCGCACCGCAGCCACCGCTTCGGTGCGCGGCTGGGCCAGCGGCTGGCCACCCTGGTGTGGCTGACCTGCGGCACCGGCGTCCGCAACGCCGACCTCGTGGAGGTCCGCGACGGGAAGGTCGTGCACGTCCTGGGGACCGCGGTGGAGCGCACCCCGCACGCGGTCGTGTTCACCACCGCCGGCCCGGCGTCGCGGCGGGTCCCTGTCCTCGGCTCCTGCGAGGCGCCGGTCCTCGACGCCGCGATCATGGCTGGCGACGGCCAGCTGCTACGCGGGCTGCGCAGCTCCAACGACGTCACCGACTCCGTGGTCCGCGCGACCGGATGGGACCGGGACCGCCGGTTCCCGGTGACCGCCGGGCGGCTGCGCCAGACGTGGCTGGCCGCGGTGCTCTCGGCCGACGTCCCTTACCCCGCGGTGCTGCGTGCCGCCGGCATCAGCGGTGAGCGGACCCTGGCGGCGCTGGTGGCCCGGCTGCCCCAGCTCGACGAGGCCGCCTACGAGACGGCGCTGCGGTGTACCAGCGGGCCGTTGCCGACCGTGGGACAGCTACTCCTGCCCGGCGAGCGTCTCGCCGCTCCCCGCGTTCCACTGCGGGCGCAGTCGTGAGCGTCGACCCGGTCACCGGCGAGGTCCGCGACGACGACCTCGAGGGCGGCGGCGAGACCGACGTCGCCGTCGCGCTGCCGGTCCGCCGGTACACGGCGGTGGCCGCGGCCGGCCGCAAGGCGCCGCTGGTCGGCGCGGACAAGGTCACCGCGGTCAAGGTGCCCGCCAGGCTGGTGCGCCTGGCCGAAGCCGTCGTCGAGCGCGGCCCGCTCGTGCCCTACCTGGAGTCGCTGCTGCCCGCCCAGGACCGGCGGCCGACCGGCGGCCGCACCCGCGTCCTGCAGGTGCGGGCGCTGGTCGTCGCGCTGCTCCTGCTCGCCCTGACCGAGCAGGCGATGATCGTCCGCGACGCCGTCGCCCTGCTCAACGGCCTGCACCCGTCGACGAAGTACCGCCTCGGCATCCCGCGGGCGGTCACCGAGCGCATGTTCTCCCGGCTGTTCAACCAGATAGCGCACGCCGTCGACCCGTCGCCGCACTCCCCGCACAACGCCCAGGCCCGCCGGGCCGCCCACGACGAGATTCGTGCCGCGCATCCCGGGCCGGAGAACAAAGACCTCCGCCGCGGCCTGCACGAGGCCGTCCGCGAGGCGCACGCCGCCGAGCTGCTCGAGCGCCTCGCCCGGCTGCGCTACGTCCTCGACCGCGGCCTGGACGCCACCCTGCCCGACGAGCCGCACACCGGCTCCTACGCCATCGACTCCTCCGAGGTGCCCAGCTGGGCCCACCAGTTCCACCGCCAGCCCAAGCTGCCCGCGCACATCTCCGACCCCGACGCCCGGTGGAACGCCAGGGGCGCGGGCTGGTTCGGGTACTGGCTGCACGGCGTCGTCCGCGTCAACGAGGTCGGCGGCCCCGACACCCCCTGCCTGGTCGAGCGCATCGAACTGACCGCCGCCAACGCTGACATCCGCGTCGCCGGCCTCGACGTCCTCACCCGCATGGTCGCCGACCACGAGCGCGCTGACACCGCCGTCGGGCGACCCCACCGGCCACGCCGCGACGTGCTCGCCGACCGCGCCTACACCTCGGAGGTCGGCCGGGCCGACGACTGGATTTGGCCGCTGTTCGCCCTCGGGTTCGACTCGGTGCACGCCCTCACCGAAGACCAGCTCGGGCAGGGCCGCCGGCCGCTGACCAACGGCGCCATCGTCATCGACGGGCAGCCCTACAGCCCCCGGTTGCCGCACCACCTGCGCGACCTGACCCCGCCGAAGATTGGCTCGCCGAAGGCCGCCATCACCGCCTATCAGGAGCAGGTCGCCCTCCGTGCCACGTACGCGCTGCACGCCGTCGGCGGACGCCGGGACGACGGCGGCTGGGACTTCGGCTGCCGGGCCATGAGCCTGCTCGGGTCGCTGCGCTGCGACCTGAAGCCCCAATCGCTGGTCAAGCCGCCGACGGTGCGCCGTCCGACCACCGACCCGACGGTGTTCGCCCCGCGGCGCAAGCCGGCCATCTGCGGGCAGCAGAAGTCCCGGGTGCAGATGACCGAGCTGCCGTTCTGGCAGCCGCTGCCGCACGGCTCGGCCGCCTGGTACGACAGCTTCAACCGACGGAACCGCATCGAGGGCATCTTCGGCAACGTCAAGAACGACGCCGCGCAGAACGTCACCCGCGGCCGGTTCCGCGTGATGGGCCTGGCCAAGGTCAGCCTGATGACCCTGTTCATCACCATGGCCGCCAACCTCCGCCTGACCCAGACCTTCCAGGCTCGACAGGAGAAGGCCGCCGCCGACGCCGCCCGGGAAGCGGCCGGCCACGTCCGCCAGCGCCGACAGCCGCGGTTCCACACCCGCCTGCGCACCGAGATGAGTGCGCGCATCGCCGCGGAGAAGGAGCTCGCCGCCGCTGGCGACGCCCGCGCCGCCGGACCACCCGGCCCGTAGCCCGCCGCTACCGGCTCCGACCCACCTCACCGCACGCCCTGCACCACCTGGCGCCCCGGCCTGCCCGAAAACGGGCGCCGGGGGCCTCGGCATGCCCGCGATCGGCGCCGAAGCACTGCGATCGCCGCCGGTGACGGCGGCTGACCGCCACTGAGAAGCCAGATCCATGCGAAAGGCCCCGCCGGAACCCATTTCTGGGTCCGGCGGGGCCTTTCGGCATTGCTGACCGGAGCAACGGTCGGCCTGAAGGCCGACCAACGGTTAGCTCCTGGTGGTGCCCCCGGCAGGATTCGAACCTGCGACACACGGTTTAGGAAACCGATGCTCTATCCCCTGAGCTACGAGGGCCGCCCGCACTTCGCCGAGTCCGCGAGGTGGCCGACGTCGGAGTCTAGAGCGTCGCCGGG
>JAOPUQ010000248.1 GCA_025963425.1 Modestobacter sp.
ATCATCTTCCCGCTGGTCATCTACGGCATGAAGGTGCTCTCGAGGCTGCAGGTCTGGACGACGCCGCTGTGGCTGATCCTGATGGTGATCCCGTTCGCCTACCTGCTGATCAGCCACCCCGAGTCCATCAACTCGTTCTTCGCCTACCGGGGCCAGGACGACGTCGCCCCGGACGTGGGGTCGGCGCTGCTGGCCGCCGGCGTCTGCCTGTCGCTGATCGCCCAGATCGCCGAGCAGATCGACTACCTGCGGTTCATGCCGCCCAGGACGCCGGAGAACCGCCGCCGCTGGTGGACGGCGATGGTGCTGGCCGGCCCGGGCTGGGTCGTGTTCGGCGCGGTCAAGCAGGTGATCGGCCTGTTCCTGGCCGTGTACATCATCGCCACTGTGGCCGGCGGGGCCGACGTCGCCAACCAGCCGGTGCACCAGTTCCTGGAGATCTACCAGGACATCATGCCGGGGTGGCTGGCGCTCACCCTCGCCGTCGTCCTCGTGGTGATCAGCCAGGTGAAGATCAACGTCACCAACGCCTACTCCGGCTCACTGGCCTGGACGAACTCCTTCACCCGGATCACCGGGCACTACCCGGGCCGGCTGGTGTTCCTGGGCGTCAACCTGGCGATCGCACTGGTGCTGATGGAAGCCAACATGTTCGACTTCCTCAACACCATCCTCGGCTTCTACGCCAACTGCGGCATCGCCTGGGTGGTCGTCGTGGCCAGCGACATCGCGATCAACAAGTACCTGCTGAACATCTCGCCCAGGGAGCCGGAGTTCCGCCGCGGGATGCTCTACGCGGTCAACCCGGTCGGATTCGGCTCGATGATCGTCTCCGCCGGCGTCTCGATCCTGGTGTTCTTCGGCGGCCTGGGCGAGACACTGCGGCCCTACTCACCGCTGGTGGCGATCGGGCTGGCGCTGGTGCTGCCGCCGGTGCTGGCCCTGGCCACCCGGGGCCGCTGGTACCTGCGCCGCACCGACGACGGCATCGACGCGCCGATGTACGACGAGCTCGGCAATCCCTCCGGCCAGGCGATGACCTGCCACGTCTGCCGGCAGGACTACGAGCGCCCGGACATGGCCGCCTGCCAGACGCACGACGCCTCGGTCTGCTCGCTGTGCCTGTCCACCGACCGCGCCCGCGACCACGTGCTGCCGGCGTCGTCCCGCGGCTAGTTCCACTCGCCACATCCGGACCCGGCGTTCCGAGCATCCGCACCACCCGTCACACGGGTGACCGAGGGTCCCAGGTCTGTCGCCGCCGCCCGGTACACAGGAGTCATGGGCGACACCGCGGACCTCCAGCTCGAACCGATCGACCCTGCGGTCACGTCGGCCCGCGTCTCGATCGACCTCTCCTCGGTCCCGGTGCTCAGCTACGCGCTGGCCCACAACGGCGTCCCGGTGGTCTCGCAGCTGACCCTCACCGGCAGTGGCGCAGCGGTCCGGAACGCGAGCGTCCACGTCGGCGTGCGCGACGCGCAGGGGCCGATCGGGGCCCCGGTCGAGCTGCTGGCCGACGTCGACCCGGGCCGCACCACCGTGCTCACCGACGTCGGCCTCCGCCTCGACCCGGCCGCCATGCTGCAGGTCGAGGAGCGCCGTCCCGGCTGGCTCACCGTCTCGGTCGAGAAGGACGGCGCGGTGCTCGGCTCCGCGCGGGTTCCGGTCCTCGTCCTGGCCGCCGCGCAGTGGCTGGCCACTCCCCTGTCGCTGGCCATGGAGATGCTGGCCGCGCACGTGCTGCCCAACCACCCGTCGATCACCGCACTGGTCGCCGAGGCCGCCGAGCTGCTTCGGGCGGAGACCGACAACCCCTCGCTCGAGGGCTACCAGTCCGGCGCCGGCCGGGTGGACCAGATCGCCGCGGCGGTCTGCGAGGCGATGCAGCGCCGCGACGTCCGGTACAGCGAGCCGCCGGCCAGCTGGGCCGACGTCGGCCAGAAGGTCCGCTCGCCCGGCGAGGTGCTCGACGGCCGCGTCGGCACCTGCCTGGACACCGTCGTCGTCCTGGCCGCCGCGCTGGAGCAGGCCGGCATCCGGCCGCTGATCTGGATGGTCGAGGGGCACGCGTTCCTCGGCTACTGGCGCGAGGAGATGTCCACGCAGAGCGCCGCGACCACCGACGTCGCCAGCCTGGTCAACCTGATCGACCTCGGCCTGATCCGGCTGGTCGAGACCACCATGCTCACCACCCGCGCGGAGCCGGCGGGCTTCGACCAGCTGCACCGCCCGCCCTACGCCGGCTGGCTCACCGGCAGCCTGGACCGGGTCATCGGCGTCACCGACGTCTACCGCGCCCGCCGCGACGGCGTCCTCCCGCTGCCGGCCCGCACCCGGGACGCCGACGGGAACGTGCAGGTCCTCGAGTACCGGCCGGCGGTGCACAGCGCGCCGGCCCGGACGACGGACGCCGGGACGACGCCTCCCGGAACGCCCCGCGAGGCCGCCCCGCCGCGGATCGCGCAGTGGAAGAACGCGCTGCTCGACCTGAGCCTGCGCAACCGGCTGATCAACTACACCGAGCGGTCCGGGCTCTCGCTCGCCGTGCCCGACGCGCACCTGGCCGACCTGGAGGACATGGTCAACGGCGGGACGGCGATCACGCTGCTCCCCAGCGACCAGCTCGCCGCCGTCCAGCGCGAACGCGGGCTGCGCTCGGCCCGGGAGCTGCCGCAGGACCAGCTCGCCGACCTGCTCCTCGACCGCCGCGGCGTGTACGTCGACGTCCCCGGGGCCTCCTACGTCCCGCGGATGCGGGCGCTGGCCTACCGGGCGAAGACGGTGATCGAGGAGACCGGCGCGAACAACCTGCACCTGGCGCTGGGCAGCCTGGCGTGGGAGCTGGACGGCCGTCCGCTGCGTTCGCCGCTGATCCTGCTGCCCGTCGTCCTCAAGCCGGCCTCGCGCAACGGCGCCTACCGGCTGACGCTCGACGAGTCGGGCACCAGCACGCCCAACTACTGCCTGCTGGAGAAGCTGCGCCAGCTGCACGGGCTCACCGTGCCCGGGCTGGCCGAGCCGGCCGTCGACGGCACGGGGATCGACCTGGACGCCGCGCTGCAGGCGATGCGCGTCGCGGTGGCCGAGCGCGGGCTGCCCTACCGGGTCGAGCCGACCGCCGACCTGGCGATCCTGGCGTTCGCGAAGTTCCGGCTGTGGAAGGACCTCGACGAGCACTGGGCCGACCTGACCGCCAACCCACTGGTCGCGCACCTGGTGCACTCCCCCACCGAGCCGTTCCCCGACCCGGTGCCCGCGCCCGACGCCCCGGACCTCGACGAGCTCGCCGCCGCGGTGCCGGTGTCCGCGGACGCCTCGCAGCTGACCGCGGTCGCCGAGGCCGCCGCGGGCCGCACGTTCGTGCTCGAGGGCCCGCCCGGCACCGGCAAGTCCCAGACCATCACCAACCTGCTCACCCGCGCGGTCGCCGACGGCAAGCGGGTGCTGTTCGTCGCCGAGAAGCGGGCGGCGCTGGACGTCGTCTCCCGGCGGCTCGACGCCGTCGGCATGGGGCCGTTCGCCCTGGACCTGCACGACAAGGGCAGCCGCCCGGCGGTCGTCCGCGCCCAGGTCCGGGCCGCGCTGGAGCACGCCGTCGAGGTCGACGAGCAGGGCTTCACCGCGGACGGCGAGGACCTGCGCTCGGCGCGCCGCGCGCTGACCCGCTACGCGTCCCGACTGCACCAGCCCAACCCCGCCGGGCTGTCGCTGTACAGCGCGCACACCGGCGTGCTCGCCGCCGGCGATGCGGTGCCGGCGCTCCCGGTGGACCCGGCCGCCGTCGCCGGGCTGAGCGCGGAATCGACCGCGGCGGTGCGCCGCGCGCTCGCCGGCCTGCCGGACGTCGCCGACCTGGCCCGGCCACGCCCCGGGCACCCGTGGGCGTTCGTCGACACCGCGGACGTCGACGTCGACGCGGTGCAGCGGGCCTCCCTGGCCCTCAACGACGCCATCGGCCCCGACCCCGTCGACCCCCGGCTGGTCCCGGCGCTGCGGACGGCCCGGACTCCGGATGACTTCGACGTGCTGGCCGCGCTGCTGACCGGCCTCCCGGTCGGGCTCGACGTGCTCGACGAAGCGCGGACGCGCCGCTGGGCGGCCGCGGTCAGCGGGATGTCGGCGGAGGTGGCGGCCTTCGCCGCGGCGCAGCACCCATATCTGGACGTCGTCACGCCGGCCGCGCTGGACCTCCCGCTGGTCACCGTGCACGCCGCCGCCGAGGAGGCAGCGCAGTCGGGCTGGTTCGGGCGCAAGAACCGGCTGACCGCCGTCCGGGACCAGCTGGCCGGCGTGCTCCGGCCCGGCGTGGAGGTCGAGCCCAGGCAGGTGCCCGCGGTGACCGGCGCCCTGCTGCAGGTCCAGCACGCCGCCCGCGAACTGGGCCGCCGGGCCGGGGAGATCCCCGGGCTGCAGGTGCCGCAGGCGTGGAACCCGCTGACCGACCCCGGGCTCGTCGACCGGCAGGCCGGCTGGCTCCGCCGGGCGGGCGCCGCGGTCGAGGGCACCGACGGCTTCCCCGGCGCGCTGCGCGGGCTGCTCGCAGCCGGTCTTCTCACGGACCCGGCGGCAGCGGAGCGGGTCTCGGGGATCCGGGACGCGGTGGCGTCGCTGATCGCGGCCTGCCGCACCTCGGCTGCGGCCCTGGCCGCGTGGGCCGGCGACACCGGGCTCACCGTGCAGTGGGCCGCGACCCGCATCGAGCGGGCGACCTCGGCGCCCGGGCTGCCGTCACTGCGCCGGTGGCTGGACCTGGTCGCCGGGCTCGAGCCACTGCGCGCCGCCGGGCTGACCGAGGCGCGGGCCTCGCTGCTGTCCGGCGCGGTGCCGGCCGACGACGCGGTCCGGTCCCTCGACCGCGGGCTGTCCCTCGCCTCGGTGACCGAGCGCAAGGCGGCGACCGGGCTGGCGGCCTTCGACGCCCCGGTGCACGAACGGGCCATCCAGCGGTTCACCGCCGCGTCGCGGGCGGTCCGCGCGCACCTGACGGCGGCCCTGCCGGCCTCCGTCGTCGAATCCCGCTCCTTCGACGTGGCCGCCCGCGGCGGCCGGGTCGGTGCGTTGCAGCGGGAGCTCAACCGCCAGCGCGGCGGGCTGGGTGTGCGCGGGCTGCTCGCCGAGTACGGCGACCTGATCACCGCCGTCCTGCCGTGCGTGCTGGTCAGCCCCGACTCGGTGGCCCGGTTCTTCCCCGCGCAGGCCGCGCTGTTCGACCTGGTGGTGTTCGACGAGGCATCCCAGATCCGGGTGGCGGACGCGGTCGGAGCGCTGGGCCGGGCGCGGGCCGCCGTGGTGGTCGGCGACAGCAAGCAGATGCCGCCGACGTCGTTCGCCGAACCGTCGTCCGGTTCCGACGACGACGTGTTCGACGACGACCTCACCACCGCGGTGGAGGACGAGGAGTCGATCCTCTCCGAGTGCGTGCAGGCGCGGGTGCCGCGGCAGTGGCTGTCGTGGCACTACCGCAGCCAGGACGAGTCGCTGATCGCGTTCAGCAACGGCCAGTACTACGAGAACCGGCTGTCGTCCTTCCCGGCGCCGGTGCACGGTCGCGCCACCCCGGGTGTCGACGGGCACGGGGTGTCGCTGGTCAGGGTGAACGGGACGTTCCACCGGTCGGGTGCGGGCAGGCTGCTGCGCACCAACCCGGTGGAGGCCGAGGCGATCGTGGCGGAGATCCGCCGACGGTTCGCGGCCTCGCCCGATGAGCTGCCCTCCCTCGGCGTGGTCACCTTCAACGCCCAGCAGCGCGCCTACATCGAGGCGCTGCTGCGCGACGCCGGCGACGAGCGGCTGGTCGAGGCGCTGGACCGCACCGACGGCGAGGGGCTGTTCGTCAAGAACCTGGAGAACGTGCAGGGCGACGAGCGGGACGCCGTGTTCTTCTCCACCGCCTTCAGCGTCAACGAGCGCGGGGCGCTGCCGCTGAACTTCGGGCCGCTGAACAAGGCCGGCGGTGAGCGGCGGCTGAACGTGGCGATCACCCGGGCGCGGCGGCAGGTGGTGGTGTTCTCCTCCTTCGACCCGGCGATGCTGCGGGCGGAGGAGACGTCATAGGAGGTGATCAAGCACCTCCGGGCGTACCTGGACCTGGAGGCGCTGGGCACCGACGCGCTGCCGCGGGACTCCCGGTTCGCCTCCATCCCCGACCGGCACCGCGAGGAGGTGGCCGCGGCGCTGCGTTCCCGTGGCTTGGTGGTGCGCACGGACGTCGGGCTGTCGGAGTTCAAGGTCGACCTGGCGGTTGCCTTGCCGTCAGCGCCTGACGCCCCCGTGATGGCGGTGCTGCTGGACGGGCCCGCGTGGGCGCGGCGGCGGACGGTCGGCGACCGCGACGGTCTGCCGGTCGAGGTGCTGAGCGGGATGCTGCGCTGGCCGGCGGTGGAGCGGGTGTGGCTGCCCTCCTGGCTCGCCGACCACGACGCGGTGCTCGACCGGCTGGTGGCTGCGGCCCAGACCGCGGTCGTCGCGCCCGCCCCGGCACCTCCTGCCCCAGCGGCCGCCCCCGAGCCCGCCACCATCACTGCTGCACGGGAGCCGGAGCCGGAGCTCGTCACGGACGTGCCGGTGGCTGAGGCGCCGGTGGCGCCGGAACCAGCGCCGGTGCACACCCTGGACGGCGAGGAGCCGTTCGTGCCGTGGACGCCGGAGCCGGCCGGCGACAAGGGGATGCTCGACCGGATCGCGAATCCGCGCGGGGCCGAGAAGGTCCGCGCCGTGATGCTGGCCGGGGTGGCGGCCGAAGGCCCGATCCACGTCGACCGGCTGGCCCGGCTGACGGCAGGTGCGTTCGGGCTGACCCGGGTGCTGCGGGCGCGCCTGGACGCGCTGGGCGCCCTGGTGGCCGCCGAGGCCCGAGCAGGCGACTTCGTCTGGCCCGAGGGGCTGGACCGGTCGACGTGGACGGCGTTCCGCCGCGACCCGGACGCCGAGCGTCCGATGGAGCAGGTGGCCCCGGAGGAGCTCGGCAACGCGATGGTGGCGCTGTGCCGGGCGAGCGCGGGGATGACGAAGGACGAGCTGTTCGCCGCGACCCTGGAGGTCTTCGGCTACCGCCGCCGCACGGCCGCGCAGCTGGCTGTCCTCGAGTCGGCGCTGGCCGCCGGGACCGCGGCCGGCCGGCTGACCGAGTCGCCGTCCGGCCTGCTCACCGCCTGACGCTCGTGCACCGGTCGGTCGCTGCAGCGAGGTACTGGCGGACGACGTCGGCCGAGATGCGCCCGCGATCGTTGACCGGCAGCCCGTGGGCCCGCGCCCACTCCCGGACCTCCGCCGGCCGGGGCGCTGCCGCCGGCACCGGGCCGCCGCTGGCGAATGTCGCCTCCGTGTCCGCGGTGCGGGCGGCAGCGTCGAGTTCTGCCAGGCAGGCGCCCAGCCAGCGGTAGGCCCATTCCTGGGCCAGGGGCCGTGTCAGCGACGACTCGGGATCGGGGTTGCGCGCCACCAGGAGGTCGTCGACCACCCGTTCAGCCTGGCACGCTGCACCGCCGAGCGGGGCGGCCGGCGGACGAGGTCCCGTCAGCGTCGAGCGGATGAGGCCGGGAGGCCACCGAGAGCCAGCAAGACCGCGCTACGCAGCAGGCGGGATGAGGATCTGGGTGCCGTCGGGGCGGTAGGTGCGCCATCGGCCGTCGGGTGGTCGGTCAACGCGGAAGCCGTGGTGGACCTTGGTGTGGTGCCGTTCGCACAGGAGTGCGGAGTTTTCG
>JAOPUQ010000260.1 GCA_025963425.1 Modestobacter sp.
TCAGCGATCGCACTCGTCCGCGTGAACCGCGGGTCGATGTGGATGATCTTGGCGCCCTTGGCCTTCGCCTCGGACACCCACTGGAAGCCGACCGGATGGCACTCGGCCATGTTCGAACCCTCGATGACGATGCAGTCGGAGTTCGCCAGGTCTTCCAGGAAGTTGGTTGCGCCACCACGGCCGAACGAGGCCCCCAGACCGGGGACCGTGGAAGAGTGCTATATGCGGGCCTGGTTCTCGATCTGGATCGCGCCCATGGCCGAGTAGAGCTTCTTCATGAGGTAGTTCTCCTCGTTGTCGAGGGTCGCCCCTCCGAGGCTCGCTACTCCCATGGTGCGGTTGACGCGCTTGCCGCCGTCCTCCTCCTGCCAGCCCTTGCGCCGGGCCTCCAGGACGCGGTCGGCGATCATCTCCATCGCCGTGTCGAGCGCCAGGTCCTCCCACTCCGTCGCGTACGGACGGCGGTACTTGACCGTGGTCACCCGGGTCGGGCTGGTGACCAGCTGCTTGCTGGCGCTGCCCTTGGGGCACAGCCGGCCGCGGCTGATCGGCGAGTCGGGGTCGCCCTCGATCTGGACGATCTTCTCGTCCTTGACGAACACCCGCTGCCCGCAGCCGACGGCGCAGTAGGGGCAGACGGTCTTCACGACCCGGTCGGCGGTGGCCGTGCGGCTCACCACCGCCTCGGTGGCCTTGCTGCGGGCGGCGACTCCCCGCCCGAGCGGGTCGGATCCAGTGAGCTGCCGGAACACCGGCCACGCGTCGAGCCACGTCTTCACGGTGCCGATCTTGCCACTCGGTCGCGCCCGATGCGCGTCCACGTCACCCGCGGGTTGGCCACGTCCGCGCCACGAGCGCGCCGACGAACGCGAGGATCACGCTCCCGCTCACCAGCTCCCCACCGTCCTCCACCGTGCCCACGACGGCGTTGACCCAGGAGGGCAGGTGCAACCGCTCGTCCGCGAGGCCGTGCAGCTGGTCCAGCACCATCCCGAAGAAGAGGAAGACACCCACCGGGACGACGAGGGCGGCGCTGCGGCCCCGGGCCGCGGCGTCACTCCGCCGATGGGCCAGCAGCAGGACCACGGCCACGCCCGCCCCGAGCAGCGCCCAGACGGTCATCTCGCCGACGTCCTGGGCCCGGAAGCCGGCGATCTCGGCCGGTGACCCCATGAGGCGGACGAGCACCCGCCCCCCGCGCTCGTGGACCATCATCCCGTCGTCGAGGACCACCACGGCGAAGGCCAGCGCCCAGGCGAGGTACACCGGCTGGCGACGCAGCCGGCCCAGGAACACCAGGCCGGCGATCACCAGGGAGAACTGCAGGTAGCCCCAGACCTCGGGGACGCCGCGGTCCCGCTCGACCGACCAGCGCGAGGTGGCGAGCCACCCGCGGCCGTCAGGACCGAGCGCATGGACGACGTGCCCGCCGATGAGGACGGCGTCCACGGCGAGCAGGACGACGAGCAGGGCCACGGCCATCCGTCGCACCCTGGCCGCCGAGCCACCGGGATGGTCGCGGGCCGGGGCAAGAGTGGTGGTCACCTGCGCGGGCTCCTCCGGGGCTCGACGGCACACCCGGATCGTGGGCGCTCGGTTCGAACCGTCGTCCGGAGCCCCCGGCCGGCGCAAGGCACGTCACCCCATGGGGTCGGACCCCGCCCCGGCCGGCGCGGTCACTGTTCGTCTGCACCGGCACCATCTGCCGGTCACCGCACGAGGTCCACCGCGAGGTGGCCGCCCGCATCGCCGGCGCGCTGCGCCGCCTCGAGCGACCGCTCAGCTCGTCAGTCGGACCGCCACCTGCTCGTGCAGTGCGTTGTAGCCCACGTACTCGAAGCCATGACCGGTCCGCTCGATGAACTCGAGGAAGGCCGTGTGCTCGTGCCGCTGCCAGCCGGGGTAGTTGAAGTACTCGTCGAACAACAGCACGGTGCCCGCCACGAACCGGTCCTCACCCGCACGGAAGACCGTGGCCGTGGAGCTGTAGAGGTCTGCATCGAGGTGCGCGAAAGCGATCGGACCGGCGTGCTCGGCGAAGAAGCCCGGCAGGGTGTCGTCGAACCACCCGACGTGCATCTGGGCGCCGGGGATGACGGGAGGCTCGGTGGCGAAGTGACCTTGGTCGTAGTTGGTGCGCCAGTCCTCGGGCAAACCCTCGAACGAGTCGAACCCGTGCGAGGGAGAACGCTTGGCCGTGATCCGGCGCAGGGTGTCGCCGGTGTTCACCCCGAACTCCAGCACCAGCCCCTCGCGCGGGCTGAGGTCGACGACCCAGTCCAGCAGGCGGTACTTCGCATCGAGGGCGTCCACGCCGCGGAACGCACGCGCCTGCGGCATGTGCTCATCGACGAAGTCAGCGGTGGACGCCAGTGCGCGTCGCTGTCTCTCGGCATCGATGTCGTGCACCGCGCGATGCGAAGTGAACTGCGTGACCCCGCCGATGATGCCCTTGATCGCCTGTTTCCCCCATGGCATGCACGAACCATAGGCACCGGCACGCCCCAGCTCGCCGATAGGGGGCGCTTCGGTGCAGCGACGAGTCCGGTGCCGCCCGCGCGCCCGCGGCACCGGCGGAAACCCCGGGCAACCCGGGATCCCCGGCTTGCCGGCCCCCGGGGCTGGTGCAGCTGAGTAGCGTTCAGGAGGACGACCCAGGAGGCACCCCATCGCCAACGAGGCTGGTACTTGCACGCACGGCCATCTCGGCTGCCTCTGTGGCGGTGACGAGGCAGTCCACGCGGAGCGCTCCTCGGAGATCAACACCGCCCAGACCGGCGAGCTGGTCGACTGCCCGGAGTGCGGTGAGCCGAGCAGCCCGCTGCGCATCGTGACGTGGGGGCACTGCCGCGCCTGCCGGACGGCGGACTCCCGGTCCAAGCGCCCGCTCCGCTGGTGACCTCCCCCGGGCGCCCCCACGTGCCCCGGTTGGACTCCTCCTTCGGGTGACCCCCACGCTTCACCGGTGCAGCCAGCGCGCGTTCCGCCCGACAACAGTCCCGTGACCACAGGAGCCCCCGCCGCCTCGGCGCGGGCCGTACCCAGCCCAGCAGGCAGCAGGGCCACCTCCGTGGTGCGCCGTCCCCTGCTCGTGGCGGTGCTCGCCGCCGTCGTCACGACCTCCGCCGGACTCCTCCCCGGCCAGCTCGGCGTGAACGCCGCCGTCGTGCTGAACTTCCTGGTCATCGCCGTGGTCCTCGCGCTGCTGGTGCGCGGCGCCGCCACCAGCACGCACCGGGCCGGCTGGCTCTGGTACTCGGCCGCGGTGGCCGTCGGTGCCGGCGGCGCGGCCCTCGCGGCCCTCGTCCTGCCCTGGGGACAGACCGCGCTGGGCAGCGTCCCGGGTCAGCTGCTCGTCGTCGTGGCGATCATCCGCATGCTCGACCGGGCTTCCCTGCGGGCGGCCCGGGCGCAGATGGCCACGATGCTCACGCTCTTCGTCATCGCCGACCTGCTGACCGTGCACACGATCTACCGCCTCACCCTCGGTGAGCGCGGTGTCCTGTCGATGTCGGAGACCGTGGCGCTGTTCGCCCTGCTGTCCAGCATCGCGGTCGGCACCGGCGTCTCCCTGGTCCTCATCGCCGTCAGCGGAGCGCAGTGCCGTCGGGTCGGCTGGGTGCTGTTCGCCAACTCGGTCTGCACGGCCCTGGCCGGCGCGTGCTCCTCGATCGCCACCGGCCCCGGCCTGGTGCAGTCCCTGGCCTGCGGGGCCAGCGTGCTGGGCCTGTGCCTGCTGCCCCTCGCCTGTCGGCTGGACCAGCCCCGCCCCCGCTCCACTCAGATCACCAGCTCGCCCGGCGGCTCGACCGTCGGCGCGCTGCTGCCGCACTCCACCGCGCTGATCGGCGGGTCGCTGCTGCTGCTCAGCATCCCGCTCACGGGCGAGCTCACCATCATCGGCGCCTCGCTGGGCGTGGCCGGGCTCGCTGCCCTGCTGGCCCACCAGACCGTGTCCTGGCGGACCCAGCAGCGGCTGACCGGCGAGCTGCTGCGCAGCGAGGCCTGCTTCCGCACCCTGGTCCGCGGCAGCGCGGACCCGGTGGTCATCCTCGACGAGGAGCTGCGGGTGCACTGGGCGTCCCCGGCGATCACCGAGCTGCTCGGCATGGACCCGGTGCAGGCCGTCGGCATGCCGATCGCCGACTCCGTGCACCCCGGCGACCTCCCCGACCTGATCGCGACCCTGGCCGCCGACGGTGCCGGCGCCGATGCCGATGCCGACAGCAAGACCCGCACCGCCCGGGTCCGCCACATCGACGGCCGCTACCGGCTCATCCAGGCCCGCATCCGCGACCTGCGCGGCGACCCCGACGTGGGCGCGATGGTCCTCTACTGCCGTGACGTCACCCCGTCGACGCCCGCGCCGGCCACCGAGGTCGACATCAGCACGTTGAGCACCATCGACCCCGGCACCGGGCTGCCCAACCGCTCGGCGCTGACCCTGCGGCTGGGTGCCACCCTGCGCCACCCGTCGGCGACGCCCACGTCGCTGGTCGTGCTCGGCGTCGACGGGCTGCCCGAGGGCGGCACCGGCGAGGTGCTGCGCGAGCTCACCGGCCGCATGTCCCGGGTGCTCCGCGGCGACGACTGGCTGGCCCGCGCCGCGGCCGGCGAGTTCGCCGTCCTGGTCCACGGCACCATCGCCGACGCCGAGGTGGTCGCCGCCCGGCTGGTCGCCGCCGTCGAGCCGCTCACCACCGGCGCCGGCACCGTCCGGCTCACCGCCGCCGCCGGCGTGAGCCCGCTCTACCGCGACGTGGACGCCGGTGAGGCCCTGCGCCGCGGCGACCTCGCGCTGCGC
>JAOPUQ010000296.1 GCA_025963425.1 Modestobacter sp.
CGATCCGGTCGAGCTTGCCCTCGAGCAGCTGGTTGGTGGCGACCGTCGTCCCGTGGCTGACCGCGGTGATGGCGCTGCCGTCCAGGCCGAGCTGGTCGAGCACCTTCTGCACGCCGGCGAGGAAGCCATCGGCCGGGTCGCTCGGCGTCGACGGGGTCTTGGTGGTGGCGACCTCGCCGGTCTCCTCGTCGACGGCGACGACGTCGGTGAACGTGCCCCCGGTGTCGATCCCGATGCGTACCCGGCGGGTCGGCGCGCTCATGCCGAGAAACCTTAGCGGTGAGATACCTGTCCGCGGAAGGCGGTGGCGCGGGGGACCGGACCCGGCAGCCGGTCAGCGGCGCGTCACTCGTAGGTGAACCAGCTCCGGACGCCGGCGAGGTCGAGCAGCCGCGTCACCGGTCCCGGCGTCACCGCGAGGCAGAAAGGAACGCCGGCCGAGCGCGACCGGTCCCGGCACACCAGCAGCCCGCGCAACCCGGCGGAGTCCAGGAACTGCAGTCCGCCGACGTCGAGCACCAGCCGCTGCGGCGGCCCCTGGGCGAGCAGGGCCTCGACGGCGCTGCGCAGCTCGGGCTCGCGGTAGAAGTCCAGCTCGCCGGTCACCACCAGGCGGACGTGGTCGGCCCGCTCCTCGGTGTGGACGCCGAACGCCGCCAGCTCGTCCTCGCTCATCGGACGGCCACGACGACGAAGGCGGCGTCGTCGCGCAGGGTCGCGACGCTCAGCGCGTCGTCCAGCGCGTCGTCCAGCGCGCAGGCGACGTCCTCGGCCGGACGCCCGGCCAGGGGTGCCAGCAACGCGCGGACCTCCTGGTCGTCGGTGGCGCCGTGGCCGGCCACCACCTCGAGGGTGCCGTCGGTGAAGAGCACCAGCAGGTCACCGCTGGACATCGGCGCGGCCACCTCGGTGTAGCTGGCCTCCAGCGTCCAGCCGACGACGGGAGCGGTGGTGCCCAGCCGCTCCACCGTGCCGTCGGCGCGCACGAGCAGTGGGTGCGGGTGCCCGGCCAGCCCGACCGTCACCGTCGTCCGCCCGTCCTGCACGGGTGCGACGGCGACCAGGGCGGCGGTGCAGTAGTCGCCGGGCTCGTCCTGGGCGCGCACCATCACCGAGTTCAGCCGGGCCAGCGCACCGGCCGGCGTCCAGGACTCCGAGACGGTCGCCCGCAGGACCCAGCGCGCCGTACCGGTCAGCGAGGCCGCGGCGGTGCCCTTGCCGCAGACGTCGCCCACCACCACGGCGCACCCGCCTGCGGGGTCGACGACGATGTCGTAGAAGTCGCCGCCCACCTCCTCGGCGTTGGCGACGTGGTACCGCGCCGCGATGTCCAATCCGGGCACGTCGGGCACGCGGGCCGGCAGCAGGCTGCGCTGCAGCGTGCGGGCCACGTCCTCCGCGCTCTGCCGGAGCTGGCTCCCCAGCTCCACGGTCCGGCGGGCGGCCAGCCGGAGCTCCAGCTCGTCCATGACCACCCGGGCGAGGTCGGTCAGCGAGGCGACCTCGGCCTCCGTCAGCTCGCGCGGCTGCTGGTCGATGATGCAGAGCGTCCCGAGGTTGTAGCCGTCGTGGGTGGTCAGCGGCACCCCGGCGTAGAACTGCAGCCCGAGCTCGCCGGCCACCAGGGGGTTGGCGAGGGTGCGCGGGTCGGTGCGGGCGTCGTTGACCAGCCACGGCTCGCCCTGCAGCACGGCCGAGGCGCACAGGCCCGGCTCGCGGTCGATCTCGTCGACGTCCACGCCGTGGTGGGACTTGAACCAGATCCGGTCCGAGTCCACGATGCTGACGATCGAGATGGGCACCTGGAACAGCCGTGCGGCCAGCGCGGTGATCCGCTCGAAGGCGCCGTCCGGTGGCGTGTCCAGCACCTGGTACCGGCGGACGGCGGCCAGCCGCTGAGCCTCGTCGGTGATGATCTGCACGACCTGCTCCTCCACAGCCGATGCCCCCGTGGACGTCCGTTGTCCGTGGGTTCCGACGGACCTTATCCGCGTGATCAACCCGCTGGCCCGGGCCGTCAGGTGAGCCCCCCAGGGCGCGCCGCGGGGCAGGCCCTAGGGTCGGGCCGCAGCAGCGACGGCGGCCGAGCGGAGGAGGTGATCGTGGCAGCTCACCTCTGGCAGTCGCTGACGATGCCCGGCGGGTTCGCCGAGATCTGGCACCAGGAGCTGCACTCGCTCACCGAGCTGGTTCACCTGCGGTCCCGGCTGCGGGCCGAACTCACCGGGAGCGCCACGGTCGTGGACCCCCAGCGGGAGCACTGGTCCGAGCGCATGGTTCTGGTCGTGGACGAGCTCGCCTCCAACGCCCTCCGCCATGGCGCTCCTCCGGCCGGCGCCACGCTGAGCAGGTCGGGCGAGGAGTGGTTGATCGCCGTCACCGACTCCGCCGGCGGCATCCAGCCGCGGCCGGCCGTGGGACGCGACCCCGGGCGCGGCGGTTTCGGCCTCTACCTGGTGGCCGATCTGTCCCAGCGCCATGGCTGGTGCACGGTCGGCGACCGCAAGGTCCTCTGGGCGCTGCTGGTGGCGGACACCCCGGCGTCGTAGCGGCACGAGCGCCCGGCGGGCCGGCGTCGGCCGGGCCGGCTCTCGCGGACCGGGGCCGCGTGCCGTTACGGTGCGGCTCGCTGTTGCCGACGACAGGGGGCCGCGGTGCCGGACCGTCCACGGATGTCCTTGACCAGCACGGTGCTCGGGTGCCCCGATCCCCGGGCGCTGGCGTCGTTCTACGCGGAGCTGCTGGACTGGCCGATCGGCTCCGACGGCCCCGAGTGGGTGACCCTGCGGCCGGGCGGCCCGGGGTTGTCGTTCCAGCTGGAGACCGACCACGTGCCGCCGTCCTGGCCGGCCGGGCCGGCGGAGCAGCAGATGCAGCTGCACCTGGACGTCGAGGTCGACGACCTGGCCGCGGCGGTCGAGTACGCGGTGTCCCTGGGGGCCCAGGTCGCCGGGTCCCAGCCGCAGGACGGCGTCCGGGTGATGCTCGACCCCGCCGGGCACCCGTTCTGCCTGTTCACCGGCTAGCTCCCGGGAGCTCCCCGGCGTCCACGGTCACGCAGGCGCCCCGCCCGCCGCTCCGCCCTGTGACCGTGGTCTCATTCGCCCCGACGTCCCAACGGCGGGAGAAACCCCATGGCTCAGGTCCACGGCAACTGCGACGCGCGGTTCGAGGGCGTGCGCGAGGCGCTCGCGAAGCAGCTCGACGGCGACGAGCTCGGCGCGTCCATCGCGGTGGACCTGGACGGCGGGACCGTCGTCGACCTGTGGGGCGGGTACCGGGACGAGGCGCGGACGACGCCGTGGACCGAGGACACGATCGTCAACGTCTGGTCCACGACCAAGACGATCACCGCGCTGGCGATGCTCACCCTGGTCGAGCGCGGGCAGCTGGACGTGCATGCCCCGGTCGCCGAGTACTGGCCGGAGTTCGCCGCCAACGGCAAGGAGCGCATCGAGGTGCGGCACCTCATGTCGCACACCTCCGGGGTCTCGGGCTGGGACGCCCCGTTCGCCGTCGAGGAGATGTACGACTGGGAGTCCTCCACCGCCAGGCTCGCCGCACAGGCGCCGTGGTGGGAGCCGGGGACGGCGTCGGGCTACCACGCCAACAACCAGGGTCACCTGCTCGGTGAGGTGCTGCGCCGGATCGACGGCCGCCCGCTGAAGCAGTACGTGGCCGAGGAGCTCGCCGGCCCGCTGGGCGCGGACTTCCAGATCGGCGCCCGCGAGGAGGACTGGAGCCGGATCGCCCCGGTCGTCCCCCCGCCGCCGCTGCCGGTCGACCTGTCCGCGCTGGACCCGGCCAGTCCGCTGGTGCGGACCTTCACCGGGCCGGTCGCCGACGCGGCCAGGGCCAACACCGCGGACTGGCGGCGTGCGGACATGGGGGCGCTCAACGGGCACAGCAACGCCCGCGGGGTGCTGGCGATGATGCGGGCGCTGTCGCTGGGCGGGGTGGCCGGCGGCGTGCGGCTGCTCTCGCCGGAGACCATCGACCTGGTGTTCCAGCCGCAGTCCGACGGCGTCGACCTGGTGCTCGGCGTGCCGTTCCGGTTCGGCATCGGCTACGCGCTGGGCTCGCCGTCGGTGCCCTACGTCCCGTCCGGGCGCACCTGCTACTGGGGTGGCTGGGGCGGGTCGCTGATCCTGATGGACCTCGACCGGCGGCTGACGATCAGCTACATGATGAACCGGATGGCGCCCGGGATCATCGGCTCGGACCGCAGCCAGGCCTACGTCGAGGCCTTCTACGCCGCCCTCGACTGAGCCCCCGGCCGCCGGTCGTCACGCGGTGGGCAGGAGCTCCGCCTCCGGGACCCCGGGGCTGGGCACCGGGGTGAGCAGGTCCGAGGTGCCGGGGCGGCCGTGGTACCAGCCCTGCCCGTAGTCGACGCCGAGCCCGCGGAGCACCGCAGCCTCCGCGGCGGTCTCGACGCCCTCGGCCACCACGCGCACCTGGCAGCCGTGGCCGAACTCGACCAGCGAGCGGACGAGGGTGGTCAGGACCGGGTCGGTGTCGACGCCGCTGATGATGCTGCGGTCGATCTTGATCACGTCGGGGGAGGTGACCACGATGTGCCGGAGCGAGGAGAAACCGGCACCGACGTCGTCGATCGCCAGCCGCAGGCCGCGCGCCCGGAAGGGCGCGAGGACGGCGTCGAGAGCCGCGTAGTCCTCGACCTGGTCGTGTTCGGACAGCTCGAGGAGGACCCGCTCGAGCGGCAGCCGGGAGAGCAGTGCACCGCACTCCGGGCGCAGCAGGGTGGCCGGGGAGACGTTCATCGCGACGTACCCCTCGACCCGGGGCAGGTGGTCGGCGGCGCGTTCCAGGGCGAGGAGCTCCAGCTCGTGCCCGCGTCCGATGCTGTGCGCCTCGGCGAAGCAGACGTCGGGGGCCTTGCCCCACGCGGCCGGGAAGCGGCTGAGCGCCTCGGCGCCGATCCGGCTCCCGGTGGCGAGGTCGACGATCGGCTGCAGCACGACGACCGGGCCGCCGGCGGCCACCAGCGGGTCCAGCCGGTCCTCGATCTCGCTGCGCAGCTCCTGGGCCCGTACCTCGGGTTCGATGATGACCGCGGCGGCCGAGGCGAGCACGTCCATCAGTGCCTTGTCCCGCTTGGTGAGGTCCTTGTCCGTGGTCAGCCCGGCCGCACAGAACGTGCCGTAGAGGGCGCCGTCGCTGAGCACCACGGGGACCGAGACGTAGCTGCGCAGCCGCGGCATCCTGGCTGCGGGCAGCTTCATCGCCTCGGGGAAGGCCCGGAGGTCGGGGATGACCGGCGGCAGCTTCTTGTCGAGGACGGCCTGGCAGAGCGTCTGGTCCTGCTGCTGCTGGTAGCCCTCCTGGAACAGGAACGGGATCGAGCTCTCGACCACCTCGAGGTGCTGGGTGGTGCCGTCGAGCCGGCTGAGGAACGCCACGCTGAGCCGCAGCGACTTCTTCGCCGTCTGCAGCAGCTCGGCGATCTGCTTCTCGGCGTCCGACCGCTTCGTGGCCATCGTGGTTCCCCTCACCTGGTGATCTGCCCTCGTCATCGACACGGCAGGCCCGGAGCTGGAGCGCGGCGGCGCAGGGGACACCCGGCGGGGGGACGCCGGACTCAGTCGGTGAGGGTGCGCAGGATCCGTTCCAGGTCGGCGCGGTCGGTGGCGGACAGCCTGACGAACAGCTCGTGCGAGTCCGCGGCCCGGGCGTCGTCCACCTCGCGCTGCACCCGCCGGCCGGCCTCGGTGGGCGTGAGCACCACCGCCCGCCGGTCGCCGGGGTCGGCGGCGCGCTCGACGAGCCCGCGCTCCTGCAGCCCGTCGGCCACCTCGGTCGCCGAGCGGGGGGCGATCCGCAGCGCCTCGGCCAGGTCGGAGAGCCGGACGCCGTCCCGCTCGCAGACCACCCGCAGTGCCCGGGCCTGGTGCGGGGAGAGGTCCCAGGGCGTCAGCGCCTCGCGCCCCCTCCGGCGCAGCGTGCGGGCGACCCGCATGACCAGGTCGCCGAGCGCCGCCGTCCCGTCGTCGGTCGCCCGGCAGTCCCCCACCCGGGAATCGTAGCGATACCCCTGCGGTTCCCACACCGTGAGGTAACCTCAGCATATCGAACCGGGAAGGGGTGGTCGCGATCGACGACACCATGGGCGCAGGCCCGAGAGGTGGGCGACCCGGTGGACGGCCCGACCCGGCCGACCGCGCCCAGCTGGAGCGCTCACCCGTCCGGTGGAGCCGGGTGGCCGGGCTGTTCCGCCCGCACCGCTGGCAGCTGACCCTCGTGATCGCGCTCATCGTGGCCTCCTCCACGCTCGCGCTCGCCACGCCGTTCCTCATCCGGCTGGTCATCGACGAGGCACTCCCCCGCCAGAACGTGCCGCTGCTGGCCTGGGCCGTCGCCGGCATGGTCGCGGTCACCGCCGGAACCGCCGTGCTCGGCGTACTGCAGACCTGGCTGTCCACCACTGTCGGCCAGCACGTCATGCACGGCCTGCGGACGGCGGTCTTCACCCACCTGCAGCGCCAGTCGCTGGGCTTCTTCACCCGCACCAAGGGCGGCGAGGTCCAGTCCCGGCTGATGAACGACGTCGGCGGCATGCAGTCGGTGGTCACCTCCACCGCGACCTCGGCGGCCTCCAGCGCCACCACCGTGATCGGGACGGCGGTCGCCATGGCCGCGCTGAGCTGGCGGCTGTCGCTGCTGTCCCTCGTCGTCCTGCCCCCGGCCATCGCGCTGACCCGCAAGGTCGCCCGGATGCGCCGCACCATCACCACCCAGCGCCAGCGGCACCTGGCCGACCTGCACTCCCAGGTGGAGGAGGGGCTGAGTCTCAGTGGCGTGCTGCTGGGCAAGACCCTCGGCGCCGGTCCGGCCCAGTCCCAGCGCTTCGCCGCCACCTCCGACGACCTGGTCGGCCTGGAGGTCCGCTCGCAGCTGGCCGGTCGTTGGCGGATGGCCACCATGAGCATCATCTTCGCCGGCATCCCGGCGGTGATCTACCTGGCCGCGGGGCTGCCCGCGACGTCCGGCGGCATGACGATCGGCACGCTGGTGGCCTTCACCGCGCTGCAGGGCAACCTGTTCCGCCCGCTGATGGGGCTGCTCGACATCGGCGTCTCGCTGACGGCGTCGATGGCGCTGTTCAGCCGGGTGTTCGAGTACCTCGACCTGCCGGTCGACATCGACGACCCCGCCTCCCCGGTGCGCCTGGACGCCGCCACCGTGCGCGGTGAGGTCCGCTTCGAGCACGTCGGCTTCCGCTACCCCGACGGCCACCGCCCGGCGCTGGACGACGTGGACCTCACCGTGCCGGCCGGCGCGACCCTGGCGCTCGTGGGGGAGACCGGGTCGGGCAAGAGCACCCTGGCCTCGCTGGTGGCCCGGCTGAACGACCCGACGTCGGGCCGGGTCACCATCGACGGCGTCGACGTGCGGGAGGTCCGGCTGGCCGACCTCGCCCGGGTGGTGGGCGTCGTTACGCAGGAGACCTACCTGCTGCACGGCACCATCCGGGAGAACCTGCGGCACGCCAAGCCCGACGCGACGGACGCCGAGATGCTGGATGCCGCCCGCCGGGCCCAGGTGCACGAGCTCATCGCGGGGCTGCCGGACGGCTACGACACCGTCGTCGGCGCGCGCGGGCACCGGTTCTCCGGTGGGGAGAAGCAGCGGCTGGCCATCGCCCGCACGCTGCTGCGCGACCCGCGGGTGCTGGTGCTCGACGAGGCGACCAGTGCCCTGGACAACGAGACCGAGCGCGCGGTGCAGGTCGCCCTCGACGAGGCCAGCCGCGGCCGGACCACGATCGCCATCGCGCACCGGCTCTCCACCGTCCGGGATGCCGACATCATCGCCGTCCTCGACTCCGGCCGGGTCGTGGAGCAGGGCACGCACGAGCAGCTGCTGGACGTCGGCGGCCGGTACGCCCGGCTCGCCGGTGCCGCCGAGCGGGACGCCGTCCCCGCCGGCTGAGGCGGGGGACCTCCGCGCCGCCGGACCCCGGAGACCCCTCCCGCTCGGTAGGGTCGCGGGTCAGCGGACGTCGTCCGGCCAGGTGGAGGGCCGGTCGGTGTGCGCCGGTGCAGCCGCACCGCCGCGGGATGCCCCCAGCGTCGGGAGTGCCGAAGGTGACTTCTCTGGACGGATCGAGGATCAAGGACAGCGACCTGTTCCGGGCGTTCGTCCAGGCGACCCGGTCGCTGGTCTGCGTCATCGACGGCGACGGCCGGATCCTGCTCGCCAATCCCGCTCTGGAGCGGTTCACCGGCCGGTCGGGCGACGAGTTGCTCGGCCACCGCTTCTGGGACGTCTACGTCGTCCCCGAGCACGTGGCGCTCGCCCAGGACGCGATCGCCCGCGCGATGGCCAGCGGCGCCGCCTTCCCCCAGGAGGGCGACTGGCTGGCCGCCGACGGGCAGCGCCGGCGGGTGGCGATGCAGAACGACGTCCTCACCGACCCCGACGGACGGCCCTGGGCCATCGCCTGTGTGGCGCTGGACGTCACCGAGCAGCGCCGGCGGGAGGAGCAGCTCCAGCTGAGCGCGCAGACCGACCTGCTGACCGGCCTGCCCAACCGGAGGGCGCTGTTCGACGTGCTGGGTCGCATGCTGGACCCCCCGGTCGGCGGCAGCTGCGGCGTCCTGTTCTGCGACCTCGACCAGTTCAAGGGCGTGAACGACGAGCACGGGCACGCGGTCGGTGACGCGCTGCTGGCCGAGGTGGCTCACCGGCTGCTGGACGTGGCCGAGCCCGAGGACGTCGTCGCCCGCTTCGGTGGCGACGAGTTCGTGCTGGTCTGCCCGCACCGGGACGACGCGCGCCTGCAGGCCCTCGCCGCGCGGGTGGTGGACCGGGTGGCCGCCCCCGTCGCCGGACCGACCGGGCCGCTCGTGGTCGGCGTGAGCGTCGGCACCGCCACCGCGCGCCCCGGCGAGGGGGCCGACGAGCTGATCAGCCGCGCCGACCGGGCGATGTACGGGGCCAAGACCCACACCCACCAGATCCGCCGCCACGCCCGCCGGCCGTCGTCGGAGGGCTCGCCCGTCTGACCGGCCCGAGGGTCAGTCGAGTCCGCCCCGCTTGACGAGCTGGGCGGCGATCACGTTGCGCTGGATCTCGTTGGTGCCCTCGCCCACGATCATCAGCGGGGCGTCCCGGAAGTAGCGCTCGACGTCGAACTCGGTGGAGTACCCGTAGCCGCCGTGGATGCGCATCGCGTTGAGCGCGATCTGCATGGCCGTCTCGGAGGCGAACAGCTTCGCCATCCCGGCCTCCATGTCGCACCGCTGCCCCGACTCGTACTTCTCCGCGGCGAAGAGGATCAGCTGCCGGGCGGCGGTGAGGCTGGTCGCCATGTCGGCGAGGTAGTTGCCGATCGACTGGTGCTGCCAGATCGGCTTGCCGAAGCTCTCCCGCTCCTGGGCGTAGCGCAGGGCGTCGTCCAGAGCCGCGCGGCCCACGCCGAGCGCCCGGGAGGCCACCTGGATGCGGCCGGTCTCGAGCCCTTTCATCATCTGCGTGAAGCCGCGCCCCTCGGTGCCGCCGAGCACCGCGGAGGCAGGTGCGCGGTACCCGTCGAAGAGCAGTTCGCAGCTCTCGACGCCCTTGTAGCCCAGCTTGGGCAGGTCCCGGGAGACGGTGAGCCCGGGCCCCTGCTCCACCAGGAGGATCGACACCCCCGCGTGCCGGGGGGTCGCGGCCGGGTCGGTCTTGCACAGCAGCGCGATCAGCTGCGACCGCCGGGAGTTGGTGATCCAGGTCTTGGTGCCGTTGACCACGTACTGGTCGCCGTCCCGGCGGGCCGTGGTGGTCATGGCCTGCAGGTCCGAGCCGCCGCCCGGCTCGGTCAGCGCCATCGTGGCCCGGACCTCCCCGGTGGCCATCCGGGGCAGGTAGTGGTCCCGCTGCTCCGGCGTCCCGTACTCCAGCAGCAGCTTGGCCACGACCGTGTGGCCGCCCATGGCGCCGGCCAGCGACATCCAGCCGCGCGCGAGTTCGGCGGTGACCAGGGCGTAGCAGGGCATGGAGACCGGTGCCTCCCCCCACGGCTCCGGGATCGCCAGACCGAAGATGCCGAGCTCCTTCATCTGCTCGATCAGCTTCTCCGGGTACTCGTTCGCGTGTTCGAGCTCACGGGCCACGGGGCGCACCTCGCGGTCGACGAAGACCCGCACCGCCTCGACGATGGCCTGTTCCTCGGTGCTCATGTCGGTCATCGCGACTCCCTGGTGGTTGGTACGACGGGCAGCTGAGGTCAGCTGCCCTGGGCGAGCTTCGAGACGTGCTCCCACTCGCGCCACTCGGCCAGCCGCGACTCGTAGTCCGCGGTCGCGATGCCCAGCGGGCCGTCGCCGAAGAACACCCGCAGCGGCGGGTTCTCGGCATCGACGACCTGCAGCACGGCCTTCCGGGTGGCGACCGGGTCACCCGGCTTGGCCATCCGGGCCTGGCGCAGCTCGGCGGCCATCTCCCGGTAGTCGTCGTAGGCGGGGTTCGCGGTGGCGTGCTTGGCCGACGCGCCGCCCCAGTCGGTGGAGAACCCGCCCGGCTCGATGAGCGTCACCCTGATGCCGAACTCCTCGACCTCCTGGGCGAGGGACTGGCTGAACCCCTCGAGCGCCCACTTGGAGGCGTTGTAGATGCCGATGTTCGGGAACGCGCTGATCCCGCCGATCGACGAGACCTGCAGGATGTGGCCGGACCCCTGCTCGCGCAGGTAGGGCAGCACGGCCTGGGTGACGAACAGCGCGCCGAAGACGTTGGTGTCGAACTGCGCCCGCGCCTCGGCCTCGGAGATCTCCTCGATCATCCCGAACTGGCCGTAACCGGCGTTGTTGACGACGACGTCGAGCCGGCCGACGTGGTCGTGCGCCCGGGCGACGGCAGCGAACACCGCGTCCCGGTCGTTGACGTCCAGCTGGATCGGCAGCACCTTGTTGCCGAACTGCGTCACCAGGTCCTCGAGGCTGGCGGTGTCGCGGGCGGTCGCGGCGACGGTGTCGCCGCGCTCGAGGGCCGCGATCGACCACTCCTTGCCGAAACCGCGGGACGCGCCGGTGATGAACCAGGTCTTGGCCATGGGAGTTCTCTCCTTGCTGGGAAGGGGCTGCGATCAAGGTGCGGACGGCGTCGTCAGCGGTGCACGCGGCGACCGGAGGGCCAGGGGGTCGTCGTCCCCGCCCCGTTGCTGGCGGCAGCGCACCGCTCGCCGGATCTGTTCCGGGCCGCCGACAACTTCCGGGCGTGTGATCTTCGCAGCACGGGGAAGCCTCCACCCGGCCGGTGTCCTAGGTTCGTTGTTCATCGCAAGTAATGCGCGTAGAAGAAGTGAGACAGCTGCATGGGCACTCCGGAGCGTCGCGCTCACCACCAGGCCACCTTCGCCGTCCTGACCGCGGGGGTGATCGCGTTCTCGCTGCTCCAGTCGCTGGTCACTCCCGTGCTGCCGACCATCGAGGCCGCGCTGCACACCAACCAGTCCGACGTGACCTGGGTGCTCACCGCCTATCTGCTCTCGGCGTCGATCTTCACGCCGATCCTGGGCCGGCTGGGTGACATGACCGGCAAGAAGCGGATGTTCGTCGTGGCGCTCGTCGCCCTGTCCGTCGGCTGCCTGCTCGCCGCGCTGGCCTCGAACCTGACCGTCATGATCATCGCCCGGGTCATCCAGGGCATCGGCGGCGGCGTGCTGCCGCTCGCCTTCGGCATCATCCGCGACGAGTTCCCCCGGGAGAAGGTCCCCGGCGCGATCGGCGCGATCTCCGCCCTGATCGCCGTGGGCGCCGGCGTCGGCCTGGTGATCGCCGGACCGATCGTCGACCTGCTCGACCACCACTGGCTGTTCTGGGCGCCGCTGATCGTGCTGGTCATCTCCGCCCTGGCTGCCCAGTTCCTGGTGCCGGAGTCCCCGGTGCGCACGTCGGGCTCGATCAACTGGCCGGCCGCCCTGCTGCTGTCCGGGTGGCTGGTCGCGCTGCTGCTGTCGGTCAGCCAGGCCCCCACCTGGGGCTGGGGCTCGGCGAAGGTGCTCGGCCTGCTGGCTCTGGCCGTCGTCCTCGCGGTGCTGTGGGTCGTCGTGGAGTCCCGGGCCGCGCAGCCGCTGATCGACATGACCATGATGCGGATCCGCGCGGTCTGGGCGACCAACCTGGTGGCGCTGCTGTTCGGGGTGGCGATGTACGCCTCGTTCGCGTTCCTGCCCCAGTTCCTCCAGACGCCGTCCGCGGCCGGCTACGGGTTCGGTGCCTCGATCACCGAGTCCGGCCTGCTCGTCCTGCCCCAGACCATCGCCTCGTTCATCCTGGGGCTGGTCTCCGGCCGGATGGCCATGCGCTTCGGGTCGAAGAACGTGCTGGTCGTGGGCTCCGCCATCGGGGCGCTCGGCTACCTCGGCTTCGTGCTCGCGCACGACTCCCGGTGGGAGATCGTGGCCGTCTCGGTGGTGATGGGCGCCGGGTTCGGGCTGGCCTTCGCCGCGATGTCCAACCTGATCGTGGCGGCCGTGCCGCCGGAGCAGACCGGCGTGGCCAGCGGCATGAACGCCAACATCCGCACCATCGGCGGCGCGATCGGCGCCGCGGTGATGGCCAGCGTGGTGACGGCGCACGCCGGGCCCAGCGGGCTGCCCCAGGAGTCGGGCTACACCAACGGCTTCCTGCTGCTGACCGGGGCACTGGTGTTCAGCGCGCTGGCCGCGCTGCTGATCCCCGCGGTGCGGCGGGACCCGGTGACGCACATCGAGCCGGACGTCGAGCTGCGCCACCCCGAGGCCGCGCTGGTCGCCGGCGGCACGCTGGTGGGCGACGACCCGGAGTGAGCTGACCGGCCGGTCACTCCGAGCGTGGTGCGGGCAGCAGCCCCTCCTCGTGGTCGAGCTCGCGCTCCAGCACCCGCAGCCCCTCGTCGGGCAGCTGGCCGGCGTCGCGCCAGCGCAGCAGCTCCTCCCGCTGGGCCTCGAGCACCGCCCGGCGCACCCGCAGCGCCGCCTCGTACTGCGGGGAGAACGGGATCTGCCCGGCTTCGGCGTGCTGCAAGAGGTCCAGCCGGTGGTGGTAACGCGCCAGCCGGGCCTGCAGCTGGCTGCGGATCGTGGCGATCGCCTGGTCGTCCGCCCGGTCGTGCTCGTGGGCCTCCATGTCGGCCAGCCGGGCCAGGGCGGCCTGCACCGCCGCCGCGCGGGCCTCGTTGCGCAGCCGGGCCTGGTCGGCCCGGTCGGCGCGCAGCCCCAGCACGCGCACCAGCGGGGCGAACGTGAGCCCCTGCCCGACCAGGGTGACCAGCACGACCAGGAACGTGCAGAACAGCAGCAGGTCGCGGTCGGGGAACGGTGCCCCGCTGTCGGTGACCAGCGGCAGGGTGAAGATCGCGGCCAGGCTGATCACCCCGCGCGTCCCGGCCCAGCTCAGGACGACGACCTCGCGCCAGTTGAGCCGGCCGGCGTCCGGGTCGGCGTCGACGTCGTCCTCACCCCCGAGGCGGGTGTGCAGCGACCGGGGAAGGGACTGGGTGAGCAGCAGCCACAGCGGCCGGATCAGCAGCACCCCGCCCACGCTGATCACCACGGCGATGACGATCGTCGAGGTCTCGTACGCGTCCAGCCCGCCGATCACGTTGGGCAGCTGCTGGCCGATGAGCAGGAAGACGAAGCCTTCGAGCAGGTAGTCGACCAGTCGCCACACCGCGTGGGTCTGCAGCCGGCTGGCGCCCGAGATCGCCCGGGAGTTGTCGTGGCCGATGACCAGGCCGGCGACCACGACGGCGAGCACGCCGGAGACGTGCACCTCCTCGCCGATCAGGTAGGCGACGAACGGGGTGGCCAGCGAGACGGCGTTGAGGGTCAGCGGGTCCTGCTGCCAGCGGCGGACCGCCCGGACGGCGTAGGCGACCAGCAGTCCCACCGCGACCCCGCCGACGGCGGCCACGACGAACTCGCCCAGCGCGGACCAGGCGGAGAACGCCTCGCCGCGGGCGGCGCTGACCGCCACGGTCAGCGTGGTGAGCGCGGTGGCGTCGTTCAGCAGCCCCTCGCCCTGGATCAGCGTGATCAGGCGGGGCGGCAGACCGACCTTGCGGCCCACGGCCAGCGCGGCCACCGGGTCGGGGGGCGCGACGGCGGCGCCCAGGGCGATCCCGACCGCCAGCGTCGCCCCGGCCACGAACAGCGAGAAGCCCACGCCGACGAGCATCGCGGTGACCAGCACGAGCGCCACCGACAGGCTGACCACGGTGCGCAGGTTGCGGCGGATGTCCAGCAGCGAGGACTGCAGCGCGGCGCTGTAGAGCAGCGGTGGCAGGACGAGGGTCAGGACCAGGTCGGGGTCGAGGTCGAGGTTCGGCCCGGGCAGCACCGCGTAGGCGATGCCGAACACGGTGAGCAGGGCCGCGGCCGGCAGTCCGGTGCGCTCGGCGACCCGGTGCAGCACCACGATCACGGCGACGGCGGCCAGCACGAGCAGCACCATCGTCTCGACGCTCACCCACCCATCCTCCCGGGCGGGCCCGGTGTCCGCGGGCAGCGGCCCGGGGACACCGCCCAGTGGGCGACGGTGAAGCGGGTCCGGTCGTGCGCCGGGGTCTCGCTCTCGTCCACGACGGCGTACCAGCGGACCACTCTCCGCGTTTACAACGTAAACTCCCGGTGTGCTGAGGGTGGGAGTGTGGCGGTGACCGACGCGGACCCGCCGGAGGTCGCCCCGGGCCTGGACGCAGTCGGCCTGCGGGTGCTCAGCGACGTCGCGCTCCTGCTCCTGGGCGAGGACATCGCCACGCACCTCGCCGACCTCGCCGCTGCCCGCGACGGGGTCGAGGAGCAGGACCGGACGCCGTCCGCTTGTGAGCCGGGCCCCCGGGCCCGCTGACCTGCTCGTGCCGGCGCAGCCCGGGCTCCCGTCCGGAACCGCTCCGTCGGGCTGACAGGATGCGGGTCGTGACCGGTGACCCGAGCGTGCTGGAGCCCTTCCAGGCGCAACGGCCGCGGCTGTTCGGCGTCGCCTACCGGATGCTCGGCTCGGCCACCGACGCCGAGGACGTGCTGCAGGACGCCTGGCTGCGCTGGTCGGGTGTGGACGTCGGGTCGGTCGTGGACCCGGGCGCGTACCTGACCCGCATCGTCACCAACCTGTGCCTGTCCGCGCTGGACTCCGCCCGGGTGCGCCGCGAGGTCTACGTCGGCCCGTGGCTGCCCGAACCCGTGCTCACCGGGGCCGACTCGGAGCTCGGGCCGCTGGAGGACGCCGTCCAGCGGGAGAGCGTGTCCTTCGCCCTGCTGGTGCTGTTGGAGAAGCTGACGCCGACCGAGCGGGCGGCCTACGTGCTGTGCGAGGCGTTCGGCTACAGCTCGCAGGAGGCCGGCGAGCTGATCGGCACCACCGACGCCAACGTCCGGCAACTGCTCACCCGGGCGCGCAAGCACATGGGGGAGTCGCCCGGCCGGGCGGTGGACCCGGAGCAGTGGCGCACGCTGGTGGAGCGGTTCCTGGCTGCCGCACGGGACGGCGACGTCGCCGGCCTGACCGAGCTGCTGGCGGTCTCGGTGACGGTGCGTGCGGACGGCGGCGGCCGGGTGTCGGCGGCCCGCAATCCGGTGCGCGGCAAGGACAAGGCCGCCCGCTACGTCCTCGGCGTGGTGGACCGCTTCGCCGTGGGCCTGGTGTCCGGCGTGGTCGAGGTCAACGGCGGCCCGGCCGTCGTGGCCACCGTGGGCGGGGCGCTCAGCGCGGTGTGGTTCGTGCACACCGACGGCGAGCGGGTCACCGGCGTCGACGCGGTGCTCAACCCGGACAAGTTGGCGGTCGTCGCGGCGCAGCTGTCACGAACGGGCAGCCTGCCCGGTCATTAGGGGCATGACTCCTGTTCTGGTCACTGGCGCCACCGGCACGCTGGGCGTGCCCACCGTTTCCCTCCTCCGCGCGGCAGGGCATGAGGTCCGGGCGCTGAGCCGCCGGACCGGGCCGGGGCTGGTGACCGGCGACCTGGTGACGGGTGCTGGTCTGAGGGCCGCGGTGGACGGGGTGCGGACCGTGCTGCACCTCGCAACGGGCCGCAAGGACGTTGTCGCGGCCCAGAACCTGGTCACCGCCGCCGGTGCCGCCGGTGTGGCGCACCTGGTCGTCATCTCGATCGTCGGGGTCGACCGGATCCCGCTGGGCTACTACCGGCAGCGGGTGGCGATCGAGGAGCTGGTTGCCGCCTCGGGGGTCCCGTTCACCATCCTGCGGGCGACGCAGTTCCACTCGTTCGTCGAGGGCTTCTTCACCGGGCAGCGGTTCTCGCCGGTGCTGTTCGTGCCGACGCTGTCGGTGCAGCCGATCGCGGTGGAGGAGGTGGCTGCCCGGCTGGTGCAGGTGGCCGGTGCCGAGCCGGCGGGTCGGGTGCCGGACATCGGTGGGCCGGCTGCCCGGCCGCTGCGCGAGTTCGCGCAGGCGTGGCGACGGGCGGCGGGGGTGCGGCGTCCGGTTGTGCCGGTGACGCTGCCCGGCCGGACCTTCCGGGCGCTCGCCGTCGGGCACGGCCTGGTGCCGGGGCCGGCGTTCGGGCGGACGACGTTCGAGGAACACCTGGCCGGTCGGTACGCCGGGGGGCGATGATCGGCGCCCCTCCTGCGACGGGACCAGCCATGGCGACGGCACCTGCGGTCACGACGATCGACGACTACATCTCCGGCTTCCCCGCCGAGGTGGCCGCGCGGCTGGTGGAGGTGCGCCGGCTCGTGCACGCGGTCGTGCCCGGCGTGGGGGAGACGATCAGCTACCGGATGCCGACCTTCACCCTGGACGGCCGGCCGCTGGTGCACGTGGCCGGCTGGAAGAACCACATCGGGCTCTACCCGCTGCCGCCGATGGACGACGACCTGGCGACGGACGTGGCGCCGTACCGGTCTGCCCAGGACGCGCTGAACCTGCCGCATGCGGTGGAGCTCCCGCGGGACCTGGTCGAGCGGGTCCTCGCCGTCCTGGTCGACCGGCGGGCCGCCGAGGCGCGCTGACCGCGCAGGGCGGCCGTGCCGCTCAGTGACTCTGCTGCGACGGTGGGTCTCGCCCCGACTCCGCGCACGTCGCCCTCCCCGGGGACCATCACGTTCCGTAAACCCGCGGCTGACCTGCACAGCAACCGTTCAGGGAGCTGCCAGGCAGCGTTCGCCGTGGTCAGGCCGGTGTGTCGTGGCCGCTGTCGCTCCGTTGACAGGCTCCCGGTCGTTTGGCGACGGTGAACGCCCAGTACGTCAGGCCTAACGCCGAGCAGGAGATCCTCGATGATCATGCTGACCGTGCCCGACCTCCGCCAGGTGCACGTCTCCCTCCGCCGGCGAACGCCGGCGGCCCCGCGGAGCACCGGACGCCGGCGGTGGGCGCGGCGGGCAGCGACCGTCCTCCTCGGTGCGACCGCGCTCGCCATGCCGTGGGCCGCGAGCGCCGCCCAGGCTGCACCGGACGGTCCGCCCCAGGGGGTGGACGTGTCGTATCCGCAGTGTGGCAAGCCCCTGCCGACGGGGCAGGCGTTCGCGATCGTGGGCGTCAACGGCGGCACGCCCGTCACGACCAATCCATGCCTGGCCACCCAACTGTCCTGGGCGGCGGGGTCGACCGGCGGGACCGTGCACGACGACGTCCAGCTGTACGTGAACACCGCGAACCCCGCTGGTGCCGGCTCGTGGCCGCAGTCGGGCAGCAACCGCTACGGCGTCTGCGACGGCTCGAACTCCCGGCCGTGTGCGTATCAGTACGGGTGGGAGCGTGCCCTCGACGACGCCACCATCCGCGGCATCAGCTCCCCCACCCAGTACATGTGGTGGCTCGACGTGGAGACGGCGAACAGCTGGGACTACACCGACGGTGGCGGTACCCGGAATGCCGCCGTTCTCGAGGGGATGACGGAGTACTTCACCTCGATCGGCGCCCGCGGGGTGGGCCTGTACTCGACGAGGCACCAGTGGGGGCTGATCGTCGGGAACGGGGTGGACTCCACCAGCAGCTTGAACGGCCTGTCCAACTGGCGCCCCACCGGGAACACCCTGGAGGGTGCGCAGGCCAACTGCGCCCTGGTGCCGCTGACACCGGGCGGGATCATCGAGCTGACCCAGTACACGGCGACCTACGACTACAACCACACCTGCATCTGATCGGCCGCCTCATCGCCGTGCCTAAGCGCGGCGGCCGAGCAGGTAGCCGATCCACACGCCCAGCAGCGTCAGCACGCCGCCGCCGGCGGCGCCGACCAGCAGGGGCTTCGCCTCGGCCGGGATCCAGCCGCCGGCCGCCGCGGCCGGTCCTGCGAACGTCGCCAGCGGGACCTGGGACGGTTCCGCGGAACCGTCTGCCGCCGCTCCGACCGCCTCGACCGGCCCGGCCGCCGGCGTGGGACCAGCGAGCTCGGCGTCGATCGCCGAGAAGAACTGCCCGGCCATCCGCTTCGCGACGCCGGTGATCATCCGCTGGCCCACGCCGGCCACCGCGCCGCCGACCACGGCCTCGGCCGAGTAGGTGAGCCGGGTGCCGCCGTCCACGGCCTCCAGCGAGATCGGCACCGTCGCCCGCACCGAGCCCGGCCCACCCGAGCCCGACGCGTGCATCACGTAGGACGTCGGCCGCTGGAGGTCCGAGAGCTTGACCTCACCGGCGTACGTCCCGCGGATCGCCCCCACTCCCGCCGACACCGTCATCGTGTAGCTGTCCTCGCCGACCTGGTCCAGCGACAGGCAGCCCGGGATTGTCCGAGCCAGCACCGCCGGGTCGGTGATGACCGACCAGACCTGCTCGGGGGTCGCCGAGAGCACCGCACTGCCGTCCAGGTTCACGCCATCGCTCCAGTCTGAGAATTCGTCACCGGGTCAGCAGAAGAGCGGACCAGGTCGTACAGCTCCGTGGGGGAGATCGGCATCGTGGCGATCCGCCGTCCCACCGCGTCCTCGATCGCCGACGCGATCGCCGCCGACCCCGGGATCACGCCGGCCTCGCCGGCGCCCTTGATCCCCAGCGGGTTCAGCGGCGACGCCGTCTCCTGGTGGTCGATCACCACCGGGGGCACCTCGCTGGCGTACGGCATCAGGAAGTCCATGAACGAGGCGTTCTGCAGCTGCCCGTCGGAGTCGTAGGCCATCCGCTCGTACAGCGCCCCGCCCACGCCCTGCGCGACGCCGCCGTGCACCTGGCCCTCGACGATCATCGGGTTGACCACGTTGCCGCAGTCGTGCACGACGGCGTACTGGACGACGTCGATCTCCCACGTCGACGGGTCGATCTCCACCACCGCCGCGTGCGCGCCCGACGCGAACGTCGACCGGATCGGCGAGTAGTAGTCGGTGTGCTCCAGCCCCGGCGCGTCCCCGACCGCCACCGGCGGCTTCGAGTCGTCGCCGGGACCGGCGAACTGGGTCGCCTGCTTCGCCGCCTCGTCGAAGGCGTACCGCAGCGGGTTGGACAGGACGGCGACCGTCCGCAGCGGGATCGATGCCCCGGGTACGCCCTTGACCTGCACCAGGCCCTCGTCGATCTCCAGGTCCTCCGGCGAGGCCTCGAGCACCTCCGCGGCGATCCGCAGCGCCTTCTCCCGCACCCCGCGGGCGGCCAGGGCGACCGCGTTGCCGCTCATCACCGCCGCGCGGGAGGCGAAGGTGCCGACCGCGTAGCCGAAGCGCCGGGTGTCGCCGGTGGTGACCTCGACGTCCTCCATCGGCACGCCGAGCTCGGAGGCCACCAGCTGGGCGAACACCGTCTCGTGCCCCTGGCCCTGCGACGTCAGCCCGGTCGACACCAGCACCTTGCCGCTGCCCAGCACCTGCACGTGCCCGCCCTCGTAGGGCCCCGGCCCGGTGCCCTCGACGTACATGGCCATGCCGATGCCCAGCATCCGGCCGCGGGCCGTCGCCTCCGCGCGCCGCTCGGCGAAGGAGTCCCAGTCGACCAGCGCCTTCAGCTTGGCCATCAGCCCCGGGTAGTCGCCGGAGTCGTAGATGACCGGCCGGCCGTCCTGGAACGTCAGGTGCTGGTCGTAGGGGAACTGGTCGCCCTGGATCAGGTTCCGCATCCGTACCTCGGCGCGGTCCAGCCCGCGCTCCTGGGCGATCCGGTCCATCGTCCGTTCCATCGCGAAGCAGCCCTGCGGCCGCCCGGCGCCGCGGTAGGGCGTGACGATGACGGTGTTGGTGAAGACGCTGTCGACCCGCACCCGGTACACCGGGATCGCGTACGGGCCGACCAGCTGGGTCGCCGTCACGATCGGGATGATGATCCCGTAGGGCGTGTAGGCGCCGTTGTCGTGCCAGATGTGGACGTCGAGCGCCGTGATACGCCCGTCCTCGTCGTACCCGACGGTGATCTCCTGCCGCTGCTGGCGCTCGTGCGCCGAGGAGATGAAGTGCTCGCGCCGGTCCTCGGTCCACTTCACCTCGTGGCCGAGCAGCCGGGCGGCCATCGGCACCAGCAGCTCCTCCGGCCACGGGTGCACGATCTTGACGCCGAACCCGCCGCCGACGTCCGGGGCGATGACCTCGACCTTCTCCAGCGACAGCTGCAGCTTCGCCGCGATCGCCGCGCGCACCGACGTCGACGCCTGGGTGCTCGTGTAGACCCGCAGCGCCTGGTCGTCGGCGTCCCAGCGGGCGTGCACGCCCTTGCCCTCCATGGGCATGGACGCGCTGCGCTCGACGTACTGGGTGAACGAGATCGTGTGCGTGCTGGCCGCCAGCGCCGGCTCGACGTCCCCGGTCTCCTGGTGGTGCCGCGCCGCGACGTTGTCCGGCACGTCGTCGTGGACGGCGTGCGTCGCCGCCCGCGCTGCATCGACCCCCACGACGACCGGCAGCTCCTCGTAGCTCACCGCGATCAGCGCGGCGGCGTCCTCGGCGACGTACCGGTCGGTGGCGACCACCATGACGACGGCCTCGCCGACGTGCTGGACGACGTCCTTCGCCAGCGGGTAGCCGGTGCGCGGGTGGGTGAGCTGCGGGTGCGGGATGAGCACCGGCAGCGGCTCGGCCAGCGGGCCGGTGAGGTCCTCGTAGGTGTAGATCGCCAGCAGGCCCTCGACGTCCAGCGCGCCGGTGACGTCGATGTCGACCACCCGGGCGTGCGCGTACGGGCTGCGGACGAACGCCGCCGCGTAGGCGTCGGCGCCGATGTCGTCGAGGTACCGCCCCTGGCCGGTGATCAGCCGGGCGTCCTCGCGCCGGCGGACCGGCTCGCCGAACAGCTTGGTCGTCATCGGACGCCCTCCCCGCGGGCTTTCGGTACCGAAAGCCCGCTCATCGGCCGGCCTCGGCGCGCATCGTCTCCGCGGCGTGCCGGCAGGCCTTCTTGATGTTGGCGTAGCCGGTGCAGCGGCACAGGTTGCCGCCGACCAGCTCCTCGACCTCCTCCTCGGTGATCTCCACCGAGGGGTCGCGGGCGTCCAGGCCGGCGGCGATCGTGGTGAGGAAGCCCGGCGTGCAGAAGCCGCACTGCAGCGCGTGGCACTCCCGGAACGACTCCTGGATCGGGTGCAGTACCTGCCCGCCCTGGTGGTCGGAGCGGGACAGGCCCTCGACGGTGGTCACCGACTGTCCGTCGGCCTGCACGGCGAGCACCAGGCACGACCGCACCGGCGAGCCCTCCAGCAGCACCGTGCACGACCCGCAGACACCGTGCTCGCAGCCCACGTGGGTGCCGGTCAGCCCCAGGTCGTGGCGGAGCGCGTCGGACAGCAGCCGCCGCACCGGAACGGTGGCTTCACGTGGAACACCGTTCACGGTGATCGAGATGGTCCGTTCCAGGTCGACGGTCACGAGGCCTCCAGCGCGCGAGCAACGGCTTCCGCGCCCGCGTCGGCGAGCGTGCGTTCGGTCAGGGTGGCGACCAGCAGCCGGCGGTAGTCCGCGCTGGCGTGCAGGTCACCGTCCGGGTCCACCAGCCCGCTGGCCAGCGCCCCGGCCGCCGCCCAGTCGGCGCTGTCGACCGGCTTGCCGGCCACCGCGCCGCTCAGGTCGTGCACCTCGGGGACCAGGCCCACCGACAGGTAGGCGGCGCGTGCGGCGGTCACCCGCAGGTCGTCGTCCACGGTGACGACGACGCCGGCGCCGCACACCGCGTAGTCGCCCTTGCGCCGGGCGACCTCGGCGAAGGCGGTGCCCGAGCGGGCGGGCAGCGCCGGGAAGAAGGCATCCAGGACGACGGCCGGGCCGTGCACCGAGGTCTCCAGCGGCCCGACGAAGAGGTCCCGCCAACCGATCGTCGAGCGCCCACCGGGCGTGGCCACGGTGACCGAGCCATCGGTCAGGGCGAGCACCGAGGTCATCTCGCCGGAGGGGTCGGCGTGCGCGATCGAGCCGACCGTCGTCCCCCGGTTGCGGATCGCCGGGTGCGCGACGTTCGCCGTCGCCCGGCCCAGCAACGGCTGGACCGCGGCCGCCTCGGCCGAGGCAAGCAGCGCGGCGTGCCGCACCAGCGCCCCGACCCGGACGCCGTTCGGCCCGGCCTCGATGCGGTCGAGGCCGGGCAGGCGGTTGATGTCGACCAGGGTGGTCGGGGCGGCCAGGCGCATCGACAGCAGCGGCAGCAGCGACTGCCCGCCGGCGAGCACCTTGGCGCCCTCGCCCTCCGCGGTGAGGACGTCGAGCGCCTCCTCGACCGTGGTCGGGTCGGCGTAGGCGAAGGGTGCGGGCTTCACCGCGTGCGGGTCACCCCCGAGGTGCCGGTGTCGGTGCCGTCGTCGAAGCTGGACGGGTCCGCGCCACCGCGGGCGTCCAGAAATCCGTCGTCCACCTGGTGGCGCCCGGTGTGCCCCAGCGCCGGTCCGGTGCCCTCGGCGAAGCCGTGCTCGGCGGTCAGTGCCGCCTTCATCTCGGCGGGCGCCAGGGCCCGGGCGAGGTGCCAGCCGGCGACCGCGACGATCGAACCCAGGGCGATGCCGCCGAGGGAGTACTCCGCGCTGAACACCAGGTTCACGTTGCCGATCCCGATGATGATCCCGGCGGCCAGCGGCACCAGGTTGATCGGATTGGCGAAGTCGACCCGGTTCTCCTTCCAGATCTTGGCGCCCAGCAGGCCGATCATCCCGTAGAGCACCACCGTGATCCCGCCGAGCACGCCGCCGGGGATCGCGTTGACCAGGGCACCGAACTTCGGGCAGAGGCCCAGCAGGAGCGCCACGAGCGCCGCGACGTAGTAGGCAGCCGTGGAGTAGACCCGGGTGGCCGCCATGACGCCGATGTTCTCCGCGTACGTCGTGGTGGGGGAGCCGCCGACCGAGGTGGCCAGCACGGTGCCCACGCCGTCGGCGAAGATCGCCCGCCCCAGCACCGGGTCCAGGTCCCGCTTGGTCATCGCCGCCACGGCCTTGACGTGCCCGGCGTTCTCCGCGATCAGCGCGATGACCGCCGGCAGCACGAGCAGGCTGAAGTTCACCGAGAAGTGCGGTGCGGTGAAGTTCGGCAGGCCGATCCAGTCCGCCGTCTCGACACCGGAGAGGTCCAGCCGGTCGTGGGTGGTGGCCTCGGTGGCGCCGCCGAGAACCGAGGTGATCGGGCCGGTCGTGGCGTCCAGCAGCGCGGACAGCAGGTAGCCGAAGACCAGGCCCAGCAGGATCGAGATGCGGGCCCAGAAACCACGCAGCACCAGCGAGGCGACGATGACGAAGACCATCGTGGCCAGGCCGACCCACTGGTCCTGGGGCCAGTAGGTGTTCGCCACCACGGGGGCGAGGTTGAAGCCGATGATGAGCACGACCGCGCCGGTGACCGCCGGGGGCAGCACGGCGTTGATCGCCCGCGGCCCCAGGGCGTGGATCAGCAGGCCGACCAGCGCCAGCACGACGCCGGAGACCAGGATCGCCCCCACGACGTCGGCGTCGCCGCCGCCGTTGGCCCGGATGGCGATCACGCCACCGACGAAGGCGGCGCTGGTGCCCAGGTAGCTGGGCACCTTCCCCTGCACGATCAGCAGGAAGACGATCGTCGCGATCCCGCTCATCATGATCGCCAGGTTCGCGTCCAGGCCCATGATCAGCGGGAAGACGAACGTCGCCCCGAACATGGCGACCACGTGCTGGGCGCCGATGCCGATCG
>JAOPUQ010000164.1 GCA_025963425.1 Modestobacter sp.
GGCTGATCAACCTGACCCCCTGGTTCCACGCGATGGGGGTGATCGGCTACCTCAACGGCCAGGTGATGGCCGGCAGCACCGTCGTCCTGCACGACCGCTTCGACCCGGTGGCCTACGTCGCCGACGCGGTCGGGTACCGGGTCACCGGCATCGGGGGCGCGCCACCGGTGTTCGTGGCACTGCTGCAGGTGCCCGGGATCGCCGAGGCCGATCTGTCCAGCGTCCGCAGTTTCTCCAGCGGGGCCGCGCCCCTACCGGTGCCGCTGATCGAGCGGATGAAGGCGCTGGTGCCCGGGGCGGTGGTCGGCGAGGGCTACGGACTCACCGAGGTCACCATGCAGGCCACCGGCAACCCGTCGCACACCTCCGGCGTCCGCAAGCCGGGAACGGTCGGCGTCCCGCTGCCGGACACCGAGATCAGCATCCGGCCGCTGGGCGGCGGCGACCCGCTGCCGGTCGGCGAGCGGGGCGAGGTGTGCATCCGGGGCCCGCAGGTGATGCGCGGCTACGCCGGCCGACCCGACGCCACCGCCGAGGCGATCGACGCCGACGGCTGGTTCCACAGCGGGGACGTCGGTGTGCTCGACGCCGACGGCTACCTGTCGATCGTCGACCGGACCAAGGACATGCTGCTCTACAAGGGCTACAACGTGTTCCCCCGAGAGCTGGAGGAGCTGCTGTTCGGCACCCCCGGCGTCGCGGCGGCCGCGGTGGTCGGCCGGCCGGACCCCGAGGCCGGGGAGCTGCCGGTGGCCTACGTGGTGCGCCGCGCCGACGCCGCGGGCGCCGCGCTCACCCGGGAGAGCGTCATGGCCGCCGTCAACGAGCAGGTGACCCCCTACAAGCGATTGCGTGACGTGGTGTTCGTCGACGCCCTGCCGGTGTCGCCGGCCGGCAAGGTGCTCAAGCGTGAACTCGCCGCCCGGGAGCGGGCGGCCGCCGGCTGACCGGCCAGTCGTCACGCTCCGGGTGCTCCGCCACGGAGGCGGAGGTGACCGGCTTCAGCTGTGCGGGTCGACCAGATCGGTGAAGTACGCCTGGGCCGCCGGCCGAAGGGCTGTCTCCACCTCGCCGAAGAGGTCGATCGCCCGGCTGCGGTCCCAGTCCAGCCCCAGCTCGGAGTCGGGGATCTTGGGGTCGAGCGGCGCGACCTGCCGGATGGCCTCGATGAGGAAGGTGCGGACCTTGAAGGCCTCGAGCGGTTGCAGCCGTGCTCGTACAGCAGGTGAGGCATAGCGGCCGAACTCATCGATGATGGCCGTGTACCGGCGGGCCACCTCATCGAGGTCCCACGCGTGCCGCAGCATCGCCGACTGGGTCAGCCACTCCGGGGCAGCACCGACGAACACCACGACGTAGTCGAGCAGGCCGAGCTCTTCGACGGCCGTCCGGGTCTCCTCCGAGCGGTCGTACGGGGCGAGCCATGTGCCGTCATGCAGTGCGGAGAAGCCGAGGAAGCCGAGACGGCGGCTGAAACGCCGGCGCGCCAGCAGGTGCTCCTCCGGGACGGCGTACCAGACCATCGTCCACTGCCCGTCCCAGGCGCGGGCGGGATAGCGGAACCAGAACGTCTGCCGACGCCCCTGCGCGAGCAGGTGGTCCAGACGCGACGTCGCGCGGTAGTAGACCCGGCGCCCGTCCTTGACCACGTCGAACAGACCGCGCGAGACCACCCGGTTGAGTGCGACGCGCGCGCCGGCGGCGGTGAAGTCGAGGTCCTCCATGATGCGGACGAGACCGCCCGACCAGACCCTGTCGCCGCGTTCGACGTACTCCCCCACGAGCGACAGGATGAGCTCCTGGGGCTTCAGCGGGAGGCTGGAACGCAGGGCAGCGTGTGCGTCGTCCACCATGGTGGCAGGACCATAACCCGTCGAAGTCCGCGGACCGCCGGGCTCGCCATCCCAGGTGAGAGGGCCGCGGCGCTCCTGCGGTTCCCGTGCCACCGGCTCGCTCCGCTCGGTCTCCCTGGATCTCCTCCGGGCGCGGTCCACCGTGCGTCGACACCTCTCCCGGGTCGCGAAATCGGCGTTGCCGGCCAGGTCCCGCCCGACAACGCATCAGTTGACACCCAACATAGGTCAGCTGCACAGCGCCCGGCGCACGAGGGTCCGGCCCGGACGGGGCGCACTCAGGCGTCGGCGGATGCCGGGCGCGCCGTCGTCCTCGCGGCCTCGAGCAGCCAGGCCGGCACCGGACGCGGCGAAGGAGACCCCTCCCCCGTGGTGATCCAGACGTGGGTCACGTCGATCACGGCCACGACGCGCTCCTCGCAGCGGAACTCATGGCGCACCACGAAGCTCGAGGAGCCGGCCCGCTCCACCCACGTGGAGGTGGCGAGCCGGTCACCGAGTCCGACCGGCGACCGGTAGGAGCAGTGCAGGTCGACCACCGGGGTGCCCCAGCCAGTGGCGAGCAGGTCCTGGAGCGGGTGCGCAAGGTCCTCGAGCAGGGCACTGAAGGCGTCGTCCACCCAGGGCAGATAGCTCGCGAAGTGGATCTGCACCAGATCGACATCCATCATGCCGACCCGGTACGAGGTCTGTGTGACGTGCTGCGCCATCGACATCCTTAACGTAATACACCCGAGCTGGGTCACATGGTGGGTTCGACTCGGGCGAAGATCGACAGCCTCGGCCGAGGAGCCGGCGGCGCGGTCCACGCCGACCTTCACGAAATACTTGACATTCGAGCTGAGTCATCAGTCTAATTCCGCTGCAACGGTGTCCACGGACACCGGGGTGACCCGCCTGCGGCGCTCACCCCGGCCCTGCCGACGTCCCGGACGCGTCTCTCCCTCGCATCTCCCAGAGCCCCTTGTCGAAAGGACCACGGCATGTCGCAGCACCGTCGCTCGACGTTCCTCCTCCGGGCGGGCGCCGGCGCGCTCGCCCTCGCGCTCGCCGCCTGCGGTGGCGCCGCAGCCGGCCCCTCCGAGGACAGCGGCGGCGGTGCCGGCGACTCGACCAAGGTCGGGTTGCTCATCCCGCAGACCGGCGTCTACAGCCCCATCGGCGGGGAGATGCAGAAGGCCGTGGACCTCTACATGGAGGAGCACGGCGACGAGCTCGGCGGACGATCGGCCGAGATCGTGACCGCCGACAGCGCCGGCAACCCGGAGACGGCCAAGCAGCGGGCCAAGGAGCTCATCGGCCGCGACGAGGTGGACGTCATCACGGGGATCGTCTCCTCCCCCGAGGGAGTCACCCTCGCCGAGGAGGCCACCACCTCGCAGGTCCCCATCGTGATCGCCAACGCGGGCGCGAACGCGATCACCGCCGGCGAGGTCTCGCCCTACGTCTGGCGCACCGCGTTCAGCACGAACCAGCTGGGCTACGCCGCCGGCGTCTACGCCGCCGAGAACCTGGGCAAGACCGGCGCCGTCCTCATGGGCGCCGACTACTCCGGCGGCACCGAGGTCCTCGCGGGCTTCCTGGCCGGGTACAAGGACGCGGGCGGCTCGGACCCGCTGGCCCAGATCATGACGCCGTTCGGAACGACGCAGAACTTCCAGCCCTACCTTGCCGAGATCCCGGCCGAGGCGTCCTTCGTCTATGCCTTCTACGCCGGCGGCGAGGCGATCACCTTCGTCAAGAACTGGGACCAGTTCGGCTACAAGGACAAGTTCCCGCTCCTGGGCGCGCAGAACCTCACCGACCAGGACGTGCTGCCCGCCATCGGCGACGCCGCCGTCGACGTCTCGACCGTCGGGTTGTACTCGCCGGCACTCGAGAACGAGGCGAACGCCGACTTCGTTGCCCTGTGGCAGGAGAAGTACGACCTGCTGCCCTCGATCATCGCGGTGCAGACGTGGGACGCGATGCAGCTCATCGACCAGGCGGCCGCTGAGGTCGACGGCGCCGTCACCGCCGAGACGCTGGCCGCCGCCTTCCCCGACGCGGGCACCATCGCGAGCCCGCGCGGCGACTTCGAGCTCGACCCGGCCAGCCACAACCCCGCCCAGTCCTGGTACGTCCGGCGACTGGACAAGGACGGCGACTCCTACGTCAACACCGTCATCGAGACCATCCCCGCCGACCAGGTCGTCGACCAGCCCTCTGCCTGAGTCCCCTCCCCCGGCCGGCCGGCAACGGCCGGCCGGGGACCACGTAGGAGGTCTGAATGTCCGACTGGCTCAACGCCGGTCTTCTCGTCAACATCGTGGATGGCGTGGCCATCGGTGGCCTGCTCTTCCTGCTCGCCGTCGGGCTGACCATGATCTTCGGCCTCGTCGACATGCTCAACCTGGGGCACGGTGCGCTGTACATGGCCGGTGGCTACGGGGCGTTCCTCGTGCTCGGGTCCGGTCCGGTCTCACTGCTCAGCTTCGCGCTCGTCGCCGTGCTCGTCCTGGGCGTGGGCGCGCTCGCCGGCCTGGGGCTCGGGGTCGCCGTCCGACCGTTGCGCGGCCGCGGCCACCTGGACCAGGCGTTGCTGACGCTGGGACTGGGCATCGTGGTCGCCGAGGTGTTCATGCTGCTCGCCGGTCGGGGTTTCCAGAGCCTCTCGGTCCCGCAGGAGCTGGGCCGATCCGTCCGGTTGGTCGGTGAGTCCTACCCGCTCTACCGGCTCGTCGTCATCGCCGTCAGCGCTGTCGTGGCCGTGCTGACCTACGTGGTGTTCGAACGCACGCGGGCCGGCAGCCTGGCCCGGGCCACGGTGGACGACCCGCAGATGGTGGCCGCCATGGGGGTCAACGTCGGCCGGGTCCGCAGCGCCGTCGTGGTCGCCGGCGCCGCGCTGGCCGCCTTCGCCGGCGTCCTCGGGGCGCCGCTGCTCAATCTCCGTCCCGGTGTCGACACGGAGGTCCTGGTGCTCGCTCTCATCGTCGTCGTCATCGGCGGGCTGGGCTCCATCAAGGGCGCCGTGATCGGTGCCCTGCTGATCGGGCAGGTCCAGACGCTCGGGGTGTCGTTGTTCCCCGGGTTGGCCGCCTATGCGCTGTTCGGCGTGATGGTCCTGGTCCTCCTGGTCCGCCCCGGCGGGCTGTACGGCAGGGCAGCCGCGTGACCGGAACCGTCTCGACGACGCCCGCGGCGTCGGTTGCCGGCAGTCCCGCGGTCACGCTGCCACCGGCGCACTCCCGGTTGCGTGCGGCGCTGCCGCCATTGGCGTTCGGCCTCGTGGTCCTGATCATCGGCACGGCGCCCTACTGGCTCGACGCCTATTCGCTGGACGTCCTGACGCTCGGCCTGACCTACGGCCTCATGGCGATGGCGCTGGCGCTGCTGATCGGCTTCACCGGACTGCCCTCCCTCGGCCACTCGGCCTTCCTCGGCCTGGGCGCCTACTCAGCCGGTCTGCTGGCCGTGCACACCACCGACAACGCGCTCGTCGGGCTGGTACTGGCCGCGGTGGTGGGTGCGGCGGCCGCGGCGGTCGTGGGTGCCCTGTCGTTGCGTACGCACGGGGTCTTCTTCCTCATGCTGACGCTGGCGTTCGCCGAGATCATCCGCCAGATCGCCATCAAGTCGTCCTTCACCGGGGGCGACAACGGGCTGAGCGTTCCCGCGCCGCACATCCCGCTGCTCTCCTCGACGGGCCTGCCACAGGTCGTGACGGTCTACTGGTACGTGCTGGCCGTCGTCGCGGTCGGGTACGTCGTGCTCTCCGTGGTGGTGCGCTCGCCGTTCGGCAAGGCCCTGGTCGGCGTGCGCGACAACCCGCACCGGATGGCCGCGATCGGCTATTCGGTGGTCACCGTCCGCCTGCGCGCGGTCATGCTCTCCGGCGCGCTGACCGCGGTGGGCGGGGCGCTGCTGGTGCAGAAGGACACGCTGGTGGCTCCCACGGCGCTCACCCCGGACGCGTCGGTCCTGCTGCTCGTCATGGTCCTCGTGGGTGGCGCCCGGTCGCTGACCGGAGCGCTGGTGGGCGCGGTCGGGATGGTCTTCCTCCGCTCCTTCACCTCGTCCTGGCTCGGAGAGGCGTGGCTTCTCGTCGAAGGAGTGCTGTTCGTGTCGGTCGTCTACTTCATGCCGTCGGGGCTGGCCGGCCTCGCCGCGACAGTGCGCTCCCGCATCCGGCGGGGAGGCCCGGCATGACGCCGCCCGAGACGGCCGCTCCACTGCTCCAGCTGCAGGGAGTCGGCAAGAGCTACGGCGGTTTCCATGCCGTCGACGACGTCAGCCTCACGGTGCACGCCGGCGAGCGCCACGCGGTGATCGGCCCGAACGGCGCCGGCAAGACGACGCTGTTCAACCTGGTCGCCGGCACGCTGCGGGTCACCAGCGGCCGCGTGGTGCTGAACGGCCGGGACGTCACGCGTGCCGGCGAGCACAGCCGCGCCCGGGCCGGTGTCGGACGCACGTTCCAGCACAGCAGCCTGTTCACGACCCAGACGTGCGCGGAGAACGTGGCCCTCGCCGTACGTCGCTGCATCGGCCTCGGCACGTCCCTGCGCGTGCCGACCAAGGCCCGCGGCGAGCTGGCCAGGCAGGTCGCGGACCTGATCGAGCGGGTCGGTCTGACCGACCGCGCCGGCGACCTCGTCGGCGACCTCTCGCACGGCGAGCGTCGCCAGCTCGAGGTCGCGATGGCCCTGGCCGGCGACCCGGCCCTGCTGCTGTTCGACGAGCCGACCGCCGGCATGTCGCCGTCGGAGAGCGGACAGTTCACCCGCCTGGTCCAGGCGCTTCCGCGCACCCTGACGGTGCTGCTCATCGAGCACGACCTCGACGTCGTGTTCTCGGTCGCCGACCGGGTCAGCGTGCTGGCCACGGGCCGGCTGCTCGAGCAGGGACCGCCGGAGCAGATCCGAAACTCCCCCCAGGTCGAGGCGGTCTACCTGGGCACAGGACATGACGAGGTCTTCATCGCATGACGGCTCCCCTCCTGCAGGTCGACGGCCTGCGCAGCGGCTACGGCGACGCCCAGGTCCTGCACGGCGTGGACCTCGAGGTCCCCGAGGGCCAGGTGGTGGCGGTCCTCGGACGCAACGGCATGGGCAAGACGACGCTCATGCACACGATGCTCGGGCTGGTGCCCCGCACCGCCGGTCGGGTCTCGGTGGACGGTGTCGACGTGTCGTCGCTGCCGACCCATGCGATCGCCCGGAACGGTCTGCGGATCGTGCCGCAGGGGCGGCGCGTCTTCACCTCACTCTCGGTCGAGGAGAACCTTCGGGTCGCGGTGCCCCGCCGGACCCAGGGCCCGTGGACGGTCGAGCGTGTGTACGACACGTTGCCGTCGCTCTACGCGCGGCGAGCGAATCGGGCGGACCGGCTGTCGGGTGGTGAGCAGGAGATGCTCGCCATCGGCAGGGCGCTGCTGGGCAACCCGAAGGTCCTGCTGCTGGACGAGCCGTCCGACGGCTTGGCCCCCCGGGTCGTCGAGACCGTCGGGGAGATCCTCGCCGGCCTGCGGGCGGAGGGCCTGTCCGCCGTCCTGGTCGAGCAGAACCTGAGGTTGGCCGTCACTGCCTCGGACGTCATCTGCTGCCTGGTCCGCGGCCAGATCGTCTGGCGGGGATCGACCGACGAGTTCCGCCGCAGTCCCGAGGTTGCCGTCCAGCACCTGGGTGCGGTGGCCCACGCGACGGCGGAAGGCACCGCCGCGGCACCTCCGGTCGGGCACTAGTGGAGGGCGGCCGCGCCGGCGGCCGCCCTCCACTGCCACCCGGTGACCGCCCTTGCTTCGCCCCTGCGCCACCCGCACGGGACCGGCGCTCCCCTGCCGCGCCGGGGCGCCGCTGCCCGGGGTCCAGCCCCTCCCCCGGACCACGCATGCGTCCTGCTCGGACAAAGAGCTGGACAGCTCGGTTCAGTTGACAGTCGACTTAAGTCATTCGTAATGTTACTTCCGGGTCGTCGCTGTCCTGTACCCGGTCGACCCGTCCACGCGCGCACATCTGGAGACCTCGTGCCCCTGTACTACGACGACCTGGAGCCCGGCCAGGTGTTCACGACGCCGGCCCGGACGGTGACCGAGACGGACCTGGTGAACTTCGCGATGCTCACCGGGGACTGGAATCAGATCCACACGGACAAGGAGTTCGCCCGGGGCACCATGTACGGCAAGCCCGTCGTGCACGGCCTGTTCGGCCTGGTGATGATGACCGGGCTCCTCGAGCGCACCGGCCTGTTCTCCGGCTCGGCGATGGCGATGCTCGGTGTGGACAAGTGGTCGTTCTCCGCTCCGACATTCGTCGGGGACACGCTGCACGCGACGATCGAGATCGTCTCCAAGCGGCTCACGAGCCAGGGCGACCGCGGCATCGTCGACCGCCGGTTCGCACTCGTGAACCAGGACGGGACGACCGTGCAGTCCGGACACCTCGGCCTGATGATCCGGCTCGCCCCGCAGCCGTCGGAGACGAACGCATGACCGCCGCACGGCACACGACCAGCAGCGGGGTCTCCTACCGGCGCCGGGGCGCGGGACGGCCGATCGTCTTCCTCCACGGGTGGTGCCTCAACGGCGCGCTGTGGACCTACGAGGAAGACCTGCTCGCCGCCGACCACGACGTCATCACCCCCGACCTCCCCGGCTTCGGCCGGTCGGACGGCGTCGCGGGCCCCTACGACATGGACGCCTACGTCGCCGCGCTGCTCGAGCTGCTCGAGGAGACCGGCGTGCGTGACGCGGTGCTCGTCGGGTTCGCCTTCGGTGCCGACGTCGCACTGAGCGCGGCGGTACGGGACGACACGCGCCTGGCCGGGCTGGTCCTCGCCGGCATCACCAGCGGCGCGCAGTTCCCGGCCGACCGGATGGTCCGGTCGATGCGCCGCGACTGGCCGGACTTCGCGCGCCGCTCGGCCCAGGTGCTCTGCCGGCCGCCGCAGAGCGAGGCCACCCGCGACTGGGTGGAGCGGATGTTCAGCGGTAGTCAGCTCCATGTCGGCACCGAGGTCGCCGAGCTGCTCGGCACCTTCGAGCCGTCCCCCCTCGCCTCCCAGCTGGCCCTCCCCGCGCTGTTCGTGCACGGCGCGAACGACGACGTGAGCAGCCCGGATCTCTCGCGGGTCTGCAGCGAGGCCGCACCGCAGGGGCAGCTGGCCGTGCTCGAGGACTGCGGGCACCTGCTGGTGCTCGACCAGCGGTCGGCCTTCCACGACGCGGTCGCGTCGTTCCTCGCCGATCTGCCGGCCCTGCCCGACTCACCGAGGAGCAACTGATGTCGTCGTCGCTCGCAGTGGTCGGAGCGGCAATGACCCGCTTCGGGCGCTACCCGGAGGACTCGCTCAAGACGCTGGCCGGCCCCGCGGTACTCGAGGCGCTCGCCGATGCCGGGCTCGAGCCCGAGGACGTGGACATGGCCTTCGTCGCCAACGCCATGGCCTCCCTCATCACCGGTCAGGTCAGCGTCCTGGGGCAGTCCGTGCTCCGGCACCTCGGCTTCTCGGGGATCCCGGTCTACAACGTCGACAACGCCTGCGCCGGTGGCGCCAGTGCGTTCAACCTCGCGGTCCACGCGATCCGTGCCGGTGCGGCCGAGGCGGTGCTCGTGCTGGGCGTGGAGAAGATGGTGACCGGCGACCGCGCGCTCACCTACCGCGCGCTGAACGGTGCGGCCGACGTCGACTTCGTGGCCGGGTCAGGCATCGAGCCGGGTTCCGGCAGCGTCTTCGTGGCCGCCGTCTACCCGCCTCGGGTCAAGGCGTACGCGGATCGGTACGCACTCTCGGGGACCACGCTCGCCCAGATCGCGGTGAAGAACCGGGCCCACGCCGCGCTGAACCCGATGGCGCAGTACGTCGCGCCGATGACCGTGGACGAGGTCCTCCAGTCCCGCACCATCGTGGACCCGGTCACCGCGCTGATGTGCGCACCGATCAGCGACGGTGCGGCGGCGGTCGTCCTGGTGCGTGGCGACCGCGTGCGCGCCTCCCAGCGTCCGGTGTGGGTCCGCGGCAGCGCCGTGGGCATGGCCTCCGCCCAGGGCGGCGAGTCGACGGTCCACCGGGTCTCCCGCAAGGTCTACGCCGAGGCCGGCATCGGCCCCCATGAGCTGCACCTGGCGGAGGTGCACGACTCCATCGCGTTCAACGAGCTCCTCGCCTACGAGGAGCTGGGGCTGTGCGAGCCGGGTGAGGGCACGCGTCTGGTCGAGGCGGGCGCAACGTCGCTCGGCGGCCGCATCCCGGTCAACCCCAGCGGCGGCCTCGAGTCGCGCGGCCACCCCGTGGCCGCGACCGGCGTCGCGCAGCTGGTGGAGCTCACGCAGCAGCTCCGTGGGGACGCAGGTCCCCGCCAGGTGCACGGCGCCCGTCACGCCTTGGCCGAGAGCGCCGGCGGCTTCGCCGGCGGGGACACGGCGGCCGTCGCGGTGACGATTCTCAGCAACGAGCAGGAGGCCTGAGATGCCCAGCACCACGAGCGCGGAGACCACCTCGGCCGCCGCCACGCGGAAGACCGATGTGGTCATCGTCGGCCTGGGGCCCGTCGGCACCGTGCTCGCCGGCCTGCTCGGCCGGCGCGGCCTGACGGTGACGGTCCTGGAGCGCACCGCGACCGTCTTCCCGTTGCCCCGGGCCGCCCACATCGATCACACCGGGTTACGCGCGGTGCAGGAGCTGGGTTGTCTGGACCAGGTCCTGCCCTCGACCATCCCGAACCCGGGCATCGAGTTCATCGGCCAGGACGGCGACCTGCTCATGCGTCAGCCCGCCGACATGCCGACCTGGTCCGGCGTGCCCACCAGCGTCTACTTCCACCAGCCCGGCTTCGACACCGCCCTGCGCGCCGCGGTGGCCGAACTGCCGGAGGTGGAGCTGCGTCTGGAGACCGAGGCCGTCGCGGTCGTCGACGAGGGCGACGTCGTACGGGTGACCACGCGCGACCTGCGGGACGGCAGCACGCGCGAGCTGGAGGCCGGCTACGTCGTGGCCTGTGACGGCGCGACCAGCCCCGTACGCGAGATGCTCGGCATCGACCTGGAGGACCTGGGCTTCCACGAGCGATGGCTCGTCGTCGACCTGCTGCTGGAGGGCTCGGGGTTGGAGCTGCCGCAGAAGGCGGTCTACCACTGCCAGCCGGCCCGGCCGCACGTGGTCATCCCGATGCCGGGCAACCGGCACCGCATCGAGTGCAAGCTGCTGCCCGCGGAGGACTCCGACGCCGTGCAGCAGCCGGCTGCGGTCGCCGGCCTCCTCGAGGAACTGGTCGCCGGTGGCGGCAGCCTCACCGTCGAGCGCGCCGCCGTCTACACCTTCCACGGCCTGATCTCCCAGGAGTGGCGCCGAGGGAGGATCCTGCTGGCGGGCGATGCGGCGCACCAGATGCCGCCGTTCCTCGGCCAGGGGATGTGCTCCGGCTTCCGCGACGCCATGAACCTGGCCTGGAAGCTGCACCACGTCCTGCGCCGGGGCGCCCCTGAGGCCCTGCTCGACACGTACCAGGACGAGCGCAGTCCGCACGTGCGCGCCATCGTCGAGCGGGCCATCGAATTCGGGGCCCTCGTCGCGGTGCTCGACCCCCAGAAGGCCGCTGACCGGGACCGCCGGGTGCGCGAGGACCACTCCGCACTGCTGTTCCGGCTGCCCCTCCTGGGTCCCGGACCCCTGGTGCTCGCCGGCGGCGGCCGCCTGTTCGGCCAGCCCACGATCGGCGGCGAACTGCTCGACGACGTGGTGGGCAGCCGCTTCCTGGTCCTGGCCCGCGACGCGGGTGCGCTGGGCTCGAGCGCCGCCTGGTGGAGGGACGCCCTCGGCGCGTGGGTGACCACCCTCGACGAACTCGTGGATCCTGACCCGTCGCTTCGCGCGTGGTTCGACCAACGCGGCACCGGCGTGGTGGTCGTGCGGCCGGACCGCTACGTGCTGGCCGCCTCCGGCGATCTGGACGAGATGACCGCCGCGGTCCGGCCACTGCTGGCCGAGCCCGCGCCCATCCCCGCCCGGTGACCACTCCCCCGACCGCCCGACGAGCACCGAGGAGCCACCGATGAAGGACCGCTACCCCGCCGGCTCGACGATTCCCGCGCACTGCCTGGTGCCCGAGGACCTGCAGCCGGACTACACGGCCGCCGAGGCCTACGGCGTCGACGACACCGCCAACGTCGGCTGGTGGCTCTCGGACCGGCAGGTGCGTGCCGGCGCCGGAGCCGAGGTGGCCGCCGTGCACGCCGGGACCGGTCAGGCCTGGACGTACACGGATCTGGCGCAGGCCAGCACCGCGCTGGCCAAGCGGCTCGTGCGCGCCGGGGTGCAACCGGGCGACCGGGTCGCCCTGCGCAGCCCCAACGTCCCGGAGGCGCTGGTCGCCGCGATCGCGGTGTGGAAGGCCGGCGGCGTCGTCGTGCCGACACCGGTCCAGTCGCGCCCGGACGAGCTGGCCTACTTCCTGTCCGACACGGCGGCCAGCATGGTGCTCGTCATCGGGGGGCGGGCCGTCGTCGAGGACGTGCTGCCCGTCCTGCAGGGCGACCTGACCGCGCTGGCGTACGGAGCGGGCAGCGAGGACAGCGGCCTGCCACCGGCCATGGGCCGGCCGGGCGACGCGGGGGACGACGACGTCGTCCTGCCGCAGGTTCCCAGTGACAGCGTCGCCATCGTGTGGCACACCGGCGGCACGACCGGGGTCCCCAAGTCCTGCTACCACACCCACCGCCGCTTCCTCCTCGGCGGCCACGCGGTGGCCGAGGCGCTGCGGCCGCGACCGGGCCAGCGCTGGGCCGCCGCCGCGCCGCTGGGACATGCGCTCGGCTTCATCTACCACACGATCTTCACCGTGCTGCACGGCGCGACCGTCGTGCTGATCGAGGACTTCCGCGACCCCGACGCCGTGCTCGACGCTCTCGTCGAGCACCGGGTCGACACCTTCACCGCGATCATGGCCACGTGGGCCAGGATGCTGGACGCGCTCGACAGCCGCCCCCGTGAGCTGCCCGACCTGTCCCACGGCTACGCCATGTGGCAGACCGCCTCCTCCAGCGCGGTCCGGGAGCGGTGGCTGGACCGGGGCATCGAACTGCGCAACAACTACGGGAGCACCGCCTTCGCGACCTGGCCGCTGGCCCCCCGGTCCGGGGAACCGGTGCCGCCCACCTCGCTGGGCCGGCCGTTGCCGGGCTACACCGTCCGTGCGGTCACCGCCGAGGCGGGCGTCGTCCGGCCGCTGGAGTCCGGTCCGGGGCAGATGGCGGTGCGGGGCCTGACCGGCCTCACCTACTGGAATCGCGCGGAGCTGCAGGCACGGGACGTCATCGACGGCTGGACCCTGTGTGACGACCTCATCGACTTCGACGAGGGCGGCAACGCCGCCTACCTCGGCCGAACGGACTACCTCATCAGCAGCGCCGGCTACAAGATCGCGCCGACCGAGGTCGAGCAGGTGCTGTCCGAACACCCCGCGGTGCGCGAGGTCGCCGTCGTCGGCGCGCCCGACGCGCTGCGGCAGGAGATCGTCGTCGCGTTCGTGGCGCTGCACCCCCGGGAGACCCCCGGCGAGGACATGGCGCGTGAGTTGCAGCAGCTGGTGAAGAGCCGGCTGTCTCCCTACAAGTACCCCCGCCGTGTGCACTTCGTCGACGCGCTGCCCCGCGACACCGTGGGCAAGGTCCGTGCCGGCGTGGTGAAGAGCTGGGTCACCGACGGTGTCCCCACCGCGGCTGCCTCGCCCGAGCAGCCGCCGTCCCGCACCGCCTCCGGAGGACATCCATGAGCACGACCAGCAGCAACAACAGCGTCGACGTCCGCGTCGAGCAGGGTTACCGCGTGTGGTCCCTCAACGCGGCGCCGGTCAACGCGCTGGCGCCCGAGCTGCTCGCCGACCTGGAGAGCGCTCTCGACGAGGCCGTCGCCGACGAGTCGACCGCGGTCGTCGTCCTCACCAGCGGCCTGAAGGTGTTCTCCGCCGGAGCGGACGCCACGTGGATGGCCGGGGTGGCGCAGCGCGAGGGGATCGACGTCCTCATCGACACCTTCGTCGGCACGATGGACCGCTTCCGCGCACTGAGCCTGCGACTGCGGCAGAGCCCGCTGATCGTCGTCGCCGCGCTCAACGGCCACACGCTGGCGGGCGGTCTGGAGCTGGCTGCCGCCTGCGACCTGCGCTTCTGCGCCGACGAGGAGCGGCTGCGCATCGGTGTCCCGGAGATGGACCTGTTCGGTGCCATGCCCAGCGGCGGCGGCGGCGTGCAGTTCCTCGCCCGGTTGATGCGCCCCAGCCGGGCTCTGGAGTTCATCCTCGAGGCCAAGCCGGTGACGCCGCAGCGGGCGCTCGACAGCGGTCTGGTCGACCGGCTCTACCCGGCGGAGCAGCTGCTGCCGGCCACCGAGCAGTTCGCCGCGGAGGTCGCCGGCAAGGCGGGCCGCATCGGCGTCGCTGCGCTCAAGCGCGCCGTGCTCGGGGGCGTGGAGCTGCCGCTGTACGAGGCGCTGGAGCTCGACCGTGCGCTGCACTGGGACGCCGTGCGCCGCGGCGGGTTCCGCAAGGGCGTGCAGGGCTTCGTGGACAAGTTCGCCTCCAGCAGCACCAAGGGCGGCGCATGACCACCACCGGACGGCTGCGGGAGGCCGTGATCGTCGACGTCCGCCGGACGCCGATCGGACGGGCCCACCGGGGTTCGCTGGCCGGTGTCCGGCCGGACGATCTGGCCGCCGGCGTGGTGCGCGCGCTGCTCGCCGAGCACCCGGCAGTCGACCCGGCGGAGGTGGACGACGTCATCGTCGGCTGTGGCTTCCCATGGGGCGAGCAGGGCTACAACGTGGGCCGCAGCATCGCCCTGCTCGCCGGCCTGCCGCACAGCGTGCCCGCGCAGACGCTGACCCGGCTGTGCGCGTCGTCGCTCCAGGCGTTGCGTGCCGCGCAGCACGCGATCGCCGTCGGTGAGGCCGACACCGTCATCGCCGTCGGGGTCGAGTCGGTCTCCCGGGTGGGCCGGGGTCTGGACCTCGCACCGCCGCACCCCCGGTTGGACCCCGAAGCCCCCGGCGAGACCGTCGGCGCGGTGTTCATGCCGATGGGGCTGACCGCGGAGCTGGTGGCCGACGACCACGGCGTCACCCGCGCCGACATGGACGCGTTCGCCCAGCGCTCGCAGGACCGCGCCGTTGCGGCACGCGCGAGCGGGTTCAGCGCCCGCGAGATCGTCCCGGTGACCTCCGCCTCCGGGGAGGTCTGCACGCAGGACGAGTCGCCCCGGGCGGGCTCGACCCTGGAGGCCCTGGCCGCGCTCCCGCCGATCTTCCGTGACGGCGGCCGGGTCACGGCTGGGAACTCCTGTCCGCTCAACGACGGAGCCGCCGCGGCGCTGGTCGTCGAGGCAGGACGGGCGCGCGACCTCGGGCTGGTTCCCCGGGCCCGCATCCTGTCCTCGGCGGTCGGCGCCGTGGACCCCTCGCGGATGGGCCTGGGTCCGGTGGAGCCGATCCGGGTCGCGCTCGGCCGGGCCGGCCTGAGCATCGACAACGTCGACGTCTTCGAACTCAACGAGGCGTTCGCGGCCCAGGTGCTCCCGGTGTGCCGCCAGGTCGGGATCGACCCGTTCGACTACCGGGTGAACCCCTACGGCGGTGGCATCGCGCTCGGCCATCCGTTCGGCATGACCGGCCTGCGCATCATGTCGACCCTGCTCAACGGACTCGCCGAGCGGGACGCCACGATCGGCATCGAATCGATGTGCGTCGGTGGCGGACAAGGTCAGGCGATGGTCGTCGAGCGGCTCTCATGAGACGGGCGGCGATGGGCGCCGCACATCGTCCGCTCCCACTGACCGGCCCGCGCACCGGCGCGGTGCTCGTGGCGATCGTGCTGGTCGCCCTCAATCTCCGGGGCGTGCTCTCCGCGACAGCCCCCGTGCTGCCCCAGGTCACGCACGATCTCGGGTTGTCCGAGGTCATGGCCGGCCTGCTCACGACGGTTCCGGTCCTGTGCTTCGCCCTGTTCGCGCCGCCGGCGGCGGCCCTGGTCCGCCTGTTCGGGGCGCACCGCGCGGTGCTGCTGGCGCTGGCGGGGGTCGCACTGACCACAGCGCTGCGACCGATCGGCGGCGCCACGCTGCTCCTGGCCGGGACGCTGCTGGTCGGCGTCTGCCTGACCATCGGCAATGTGGCGGTCCCGGTGCTGATCAAGCGTGACGTGCCCACGCGGGTCGGACTGGCGACCGGACTGTTCACCGCGGGCATGTGCCTCGGTGCGGCGCTGACCGCCGGGTTGACGGAGCCGCTGGCCGGGCGACTCGGCTGGCGGTCCGCCCTGGCCCTGTGGTCAGTGCTCGCCGTCCTCGCCCTCGTCGCCTGGTACCTGGGCACCCGGGGCGGTCCGCGGGGCGGGCCCGCCGTCCTGTCCGGCCACCAGCTCCCCGGGCAGGACCGCCGACGGAGCGTCTGGGGGCAGCCGCGGGCGTGGACCCTGGCCGCTTTCCTGGCCGTCCAGTCCTGCACCTACTTCTCGCTGACCGCCTGGCTCCCCACGCTGCTCGTCGACACGGCCGGCGTCTCGCTCCACACCGGCGGTGTCGCCATGTCGATCTTCCAGCTGCTCGGTATCGCCGGCACGCTGCTCGTGCCGGTCCTGGTGGGGCGGTGTCGCGACCAGGTACCGGTGGCCCTCGGCGTCTGTCTGATGTGGGGGGTGACGGTTGCCGGGCTGTTGCTCGTGCCGTCGCTGTGGCCGTTGTGGACCGTCATCGGCGGCTTCAGCCACGGTGGGGGCATCTCCCTGGCGTTCACCCTGGTGGCGCTGCGCGCCGCCGACGCCGATGTGGCCGCGTCACTGTCCGGGATGGTCCAGTTCGTGGGCTACGGCCTCGGCGCGACGGCTCCGGTCGTGATCGGTGCCCTGTACGGCGCCACCGGATCGTGGACCGTTCCGCTGTCACTGCTGCTCGTCGCGATCGCCGGCATGGCCGCGGCGGGCATGGCGGGGGGCCGGGACGTGCCGGTGACGGCGCTCTCCCGCCCGTAGGGCGACGTCGCACCGGGAGGCGCGCCAGGGCGGGCTCCGTCACCGCCGGCGAGGGCGGTCACTACTGTCCGGCCGTGACCAACGACCGGCCCGTGCGCGAGGGTGACGGCGGATGCTGAGCGACCACGGCGGCGTGCACCTCGCACACACCGAGGAGTCCTCCACCCGGCAGGTCTGGCGGCGGGTCGTCATCGCCGCGCTCGTGCTCGTGGTCTGCGTGCTGGTCGTCTACACCGACCGCGACGGCTACGTGGACAACAACGGTGGCGAGATCAGCCTCCTGGACGCCACGTACTACGCGACGGTGAGCCTGTCGACGACCGGCTACGGCGACATCGTCCCGGTCACGCCCGGCGCCCGGCTGATCAACATCCTGCTGATCACCCCGCTGCGGATCATGTTTCTGCTCATCCTGATCGGGACCACACTCGAGGCGCTCACCGCGAGCTCCCGGGAGGAGTTCCGGATCCGACGCTGGAGGTCTCGCGTGCGCCAGCACGTCGTCGTGTGCGGCTACGGCACCAAGGGGCGCAGCGCCATCCGCGCCCTGCTGG
>JAOPUQ010000336.1 GCA_025963425.1 Modestobacter sp.
CGCCCGCTGCTCGCCGCGTTCGCCGCCCTCTTCGGCCTGCTGGCCGTCTTCTTCGCGCTGCTGGGCGGCGGCTCGGCCATGTGGTCGGCGTTGCTGCTGCTCGTCGGCCCGGTGGGCTGCCTGGCGCTGAGCCTGCGCCGTCCGGTGCGCGAGTGGACCCGGCCGGCTGGCCGGGCGCGTCGGGGACGCCGGGCGGGGCGCCGCGCCAGCTAGCGTCGGCCCGTGGGCACCGACGCTGACGTCATCGTTGTAGGGGCAGGGCTGGCCGGGCTGGTCGCCACCGCCGAGCTGGCCGACGCCGGCAAGCGCGTGCTGCTGCTGGACCAGGAACCCGCGGCCTCCCTCGGGGGCCAGGCGCACTGGTCCTTCGGCGGCCTCTTCCTCGTCGACAGCCCCGAGCAGCGTCGGCTCCGGGTCAAGGACTCCCTGGAACTGGCCCGCCAGGACTGGCTCGGCACCGCCGGGTTCGACCGCGCCGAGGACCACTGGCCGCGGCAGTGGGCGGAGGCCTACCTCCAGTTCGCCGCCGGCGAGAAGCGGTCCTGGCTGCGGGCGCAGGGCATCCGGTTCTTCCCGGTCGTCGGCTGGGCCGAGCGCGGCGGCTACACCGCCACCGGCCACGGGAACTCGGTGCCGCGCTTCCACATCGTCTGGGGCACCGGCCCCGGCGTCGTCGCACCCTTCGCCCGGCGGGTCGCCGAGGCCGCCGCCCGCGGGCTCGTCGACGTCCGGCACCGGCACCGCGTCGACGGCCTGGTGATCACCGACGGTGCGGTCACCGGCGTCCGGGGGGCCCTGCTCGAGCCCAGCGACGCCCCCCGCGGCACCGCCAGCTCGCGCACCGAGGTCGGCGACTTCGCCTATTCGGCGCAGGCCGTCGTGGTCACCTCCGGCGGCATCGGCGCCAACCACGACCTGGTCCGCAGGAACTGGCCGGCCCGGCTCGGCCCCGTGCCGGACACGCTGCTGTCCGGCGTCCCCGAGCACGTCGACGGCCGGATGCTCGGCATCACCGAGGACGCCGGGGGGCGGGTCATCAACCCCGACCGGATGTGGCACTACACCGAGGGCATCACCAACTGGAACCCCATCTGGGCCCGGCACGGGATCCGCATCCTGCCCGGGCCGTCCTCGCTGTGGCTGGACGCCACCGGGACCCGGCTGCCGGCCCCGCTGTTCCCCGGCTTCGACACCCTGGGCACGCTGGCCCACATCGGGACGACCGGGCACCAGCACACCTGGTTCCTGCTCACCCAGAAGATCGTCGAGAAGGAGTTCACCCTCTCCGGCTCGGAACAGAACCCTGACCTCACCAACAAGGACCTCAAGCTCCTGCTGACCCGGGTGCGGTCCGGCGCGGCCGCACCGGTGCAGGCCTTCCTGGACAAGGGCGAGGACTTCGTCGTCGCCCGCACCCTGCCCGAGCTCGTCGCCGGGATGAACCGGGTCACCGGCGACAGCCCGCACCTCGACCTCGCCGTCGTCGAGCGGGAGGTGGTGGCCCGGGACCGGGAGATCGCCAACACGTTCACCAAGGACCTGCAGGTCACGGCGATCCGCCAGGCCCGCACCTTCCTCGGCGACAAGCTCATCCGGGTCGCCGCGCCGCACCGGCTGCTGGACCCGGAGGCCGGGCCGCTGATCGCCGTCCGGCTCAGCGTGCTCACCCGCAAGACGCTCGGCGGGCTGGAGACCGACCTGTCCGGTCGGGTGCTGCGCGGGGACGGCGAGGTCTTCCCCGGCCTGTACGCCGCCGGTGAGATCGCCGGCTTCGGCGGCGGCGGGATGCACGGCTACCGCTCTCTGGAGGTCAACTTCCTCGGTGGCTGCCTGTTCTCCGGGCGCACCGCGGGCCGCGCCCTGGCCGCGGCACTGTGACTCAGCCCCAGCACCCCGAGCCGGACTGGGAGGCGACCACCCCGTACGCCGGCCCGCCCTCCTACCCGGCGCAGCCGTACCAGCCCGGACCGCGCCAGCAGCCGTTCGCGGCCCCGCCGGCCTACGGACCGCCGCCGGGCTGGGGTGCCCCGGGCTGGGGTGCCCCGGCCTACGGACCGCCGCCGGGCTGGGGTGCCCCGGGCTGGGGCCCGCCGCAGCCGGTCCGCCCGCAGCGCCCCGGGACGTCGATCGCCGCCGCGGTCCTCGGCTTCACCCTCGCCCTGCTGACCCTCGTCGGCACCGTCTACGCGGCGGCGTTCAGCGCCCTGCTGACCCTGGCCCGCCGGCCGGACGGCGGCCTGGACTCCTGGACGCCGTTCGCCCAGCTCCTCGTGGTCGTCGTCCTGGTGGCCGGCGGGGTCCTGGTGCTCGGCGGGCGGCGCACCGTGCTGCTGGCGGCCGCCGTCGCCGAGCTGCTGCTGGCCGTCTGGTGGTTCGTGGTGCTGGGCGACGTCGCGCCCTCGGGGCTGTCCGGGGAGGTGGTGCTGCTGCCGCTGGTCTTCGGCCTGCTGGCCGCCGTCGCCGCCGGGCTGACCTTCACCCCGTCCGCCCAGGCGTGGGCCGGGCAGGAGGAGGGCCGCCGCGCCGCGGCCCGGCCCGATGCCGGCCCCGGGGGACAGGGGCCGGCCGGGAGCTGACCTCCGGGTGGGACGATCGCGGCATGTCCGCCCCCGCCCCCAACAGCTCCGCCCCCGAGAGCCGGCTCGCCCCCGACGTCGCCGACCTCCTCCGCCGCGACCCGGCCGGGCTGGTCGCCGCCGTCGTCCAGCAGCACGGCACCGGTGAGGTGCTCATGGTCGCCTGGATGGACGACGAGGCGCTGCACCGCACGCTGACCACCGGCCGGGCCACCTACTGGTCGCGCAGCCGCGGGGAGTACTGGGTGAAGGGCGAGACCTCCGGCCACCGCCAGTGGGTGCGCGACGTCCGGCTGGACTGCGACGGCGACGCGCTGCTGCTGCTGGTCGACCAGGAGGGGCCGGCCTGCCACACCGGCGAGCGCAGCTGCTTCCACCGCCCCCTCCCCGCGGTCGCGGGAGCGCCGGCATGAGCCTCGACCTGGGCGCCACGACGCCCACCCGCGACGAGTTCGCCGCGATCGCCGCTCCCGTCGTCCCGGTGACCCGCCGGCTGCTCGCCGACAGCGAGACGGCCGTCGGCATCTACCGCAAGCTGGCCGGCAACCGTCCGGGCACGGTGCTGCTGGAGTCCGCCGAGCAGGGCAAGCAGTGGTCGCGGTACAGCTTCGTGGGCGTGCGCAGCGCCGGGGTGCTGACCGAGCGCGACGGGACGACGACCTGGCTCGGCGACTCGCTGCCCGGCCTCACCGACGACCTCCCCGAGGACCCGCTGGCCGCCGTCCGCACGCTGGCCCGCCGGCTGCGCTCGCCGCGCACCGCCGGCCTGCCGCCGCTGACCGGAGGCCTGGTCGGCTACCTGGGCTACGACGTCGTGCGCCGGCTGGAGCGGCTGCCGGAGACGGCCACCGACGACCTGGGCATGCCCGAGCTGGCCCTGATGCTCGTCACCGATCTGGCCGTGCTCGACCACACCGACGGCACGGTGCTGCTCATCGCCAACGTCCTCGGTGGCGGCGCCGACGGCTACGACGACGCGGTCACCCGGCTCGACGCGATGGCGGCGGACCTCACCAAGGCGGTGCCGCCGGGCGTGGCCATGGTGTCCAGCGCCGACGCCCCGCCGGTGACGAGCAACATGGCGCCCGGGGTCTACGAGGAGGGCGTCGAGCGGGTGCGCGAGCACGTCCGCGCCGGTGACGTCTTCCAGACCGTGCTCAGCCAGCGCTTCGAGCTGGCCACCGACGTCGACGCACTCGACCTGTACCGGGTGCTGCGGGCCACCAACCCCTCGCCGTACATGTACCTGCTGCGCTTCGCCGGCCGGGAGTCGCCGTTCGACGTCGTCGGCTCCTCGCCCGAGGCGCTGGTGACGGTCACCGGCGACCGGGCCGTCGTCCACCCGCCCGCGGGCACCCGGCCGCGTGGGGCGACGCCGGAGGAGGACGTCCGGCTCACCGAGGAGCTGCTCGCCGACCCCAAGGAGC
>JAOPUQ010000348.1 GCA_025963425.1 Modestobacter sp.
TCCGGACGGACAAGCCCGAGTGGCTGCGGATGACCCGCTTCTGGGGCCGCATCTACCTGATCAACTTCGTCCTCGGCGTGGCCACCGGGCTGGTCCAGGAGTTCCAGTTCGGGCTGGCATGGAGCGAGTACAGCCGCTTCGTCGGCGACGTCTTCGGCGCCCTGCTGGCCCTCGAGGCGCTGCTGGCGTTCTTCCTGGAGTCGACCTTCCTCGGCCTGTGGATCTTCGGCTGGGGCCGGATCCCGAAGAAACTGCACCTGGCCGCGCTGTGGGCCGCGGTGATCGGCTCGGTCGTCAGCGCGTACTTCATCATCGCGGCCAACTCCTGGATGCAGCACCCGGTCGGCGTCGTGAGGGACGGCGACGCCCCGCGCCAGGTCGACTTCCTCGCCGTCCTGACCAACAACACCGCACTGGCCGCGTTCAGCCACACCATCGTGGCCTCGCTGATGGTCGCCGGCGCCGTCCTGGTGGGCATCGGTCTGTGGCACCTGCGGCGGCGGAAGCTGGCCGGGGCGGCGACCACCGACGTCGACCACTCGGTCTGGCGCCGCTCGGTGCGGCTGGGCGGCTTCGTCTCCCTCGCCGCCTTCGCGCTGGTGGCCCTCACCGGCGACTACCAGGGCAAGCTCATGTACGAGCAGCAGCCGCTGAAGATGTCCTCGGCCGAGGCGCTGTGCCAGACCGAGGCGCCGGCACCGTTCTCCGTGTTCGCCTTCGGCAAGCTCGGCAGCAACGAGTGCGACGACGTCAACTCGATCACCATCCCGCGCATCCTGAGCTACCTGGCCCACGGCGACTTCTCCAACGCGGTCCCCGGCGTCAACGAGCTGCAGGAGTCCTACGCCGAGGCCTACGGGGCCACCTACCCCGACGACCCGGAGCACTACGGCGACCAGGCCGGGCAGCCGGTCGACTACACCCCGCTGCTGGCGGTCACCTACTGGAACTTCCGGCTGATGATCGGGATGGGCATGCTCTCGGCCGGCGTGGCCGCCTACGCGCTGTGGGCCACCCGCAGGGGCCGGGTGCCGACCTCCCGGATCGGTGTGTACGGCTCCCTGCTGGCGGTCGGCGCCCCGTTCGTCGCCAACGCCTCGGGCTGGATCTTCACCGAGATGGGCCGACAGCCCTTCGTGGTCTACCCGAACCCCGACGTGCCGCGGGCCGAGCAGGTGTACTTCTTCACCGCCCAGGCGGTCTCCCCCGGCGTCAGCGCCGGCGAGGTGCTCACCTCGCTGATCGCGCTGACCACGGTCTACGGCGCTCTCGCGGTGGTCGAGCTGTGGCTGATCACCCGCTTCGTCCGCCGCGGGGTGACCACCGCCGACGGCGCGCCCACCCCCGGGCACACGCCCGAGGGCACTCCGGACGACGACGTCCCCGGTGGGCGCGACGCCACCGAGGACGACGTCCTCTCGTTCGCGTACTGACCCACCCCGCCACGCCTGCCCCGCCGAGAGAGAGCTGACCATGGACCTGCAGACCCTCTGGTTCGTCGCCGTCGCGGTGCTGTGGACCGGTTTCCTGCTGCTCGAGGGCTTCGACTTCGGCGTCGCCGCCCTGCTCCCCGTGCTCGGTCGCCGCCGGGCCGACCGGCACCTGATGCTGCGCTCGATCGGCCCGCTGTGGGACGGCAACGAGGTCTGGCTGATCACCGCCGTCGGCGCGATCTTCGCGGCCTTCCCCGGCTGGTACGCCACCTGGCTGCCGGCGCTCTACCTGCCCTTCGTGCTCGTGCTCCTCGGCCTGATCATCCGGGCGGTCGCCTTCGAGTGGCGGCACTCGCACCACACCGAGCGCTGGGACGGCACCTGGACCCAGGTCATCACCGCCGGCTCGCTGATCGCCGCACTCGGCATCGGGGCCGCGCTGGGCGCCACGACCCTGGGCCTGCCGATCGACGCCGACGGCAACCGGGTGGGCGGCCCGTTCGCCGGGCTCGGCTGGCCGGCGCTGCTCGGGGCCGTCGCCGTCCTCGCGTACTCCCTGGTGCACGGCGCGGTGTTCCTGGCGCTGAAGACCGACGGGCCCGTGCGAGTGGCCGCCCGGACCTTCGCCCGGCGCTGGTCGCCGGTCGCCGCGCTGCCCCTGCTCGCCTGGGCAGGCCTGGTGCACCTGCGCTCCGGGACCCCGGCCACCGCCGTGCTGTGGCTGGTCGCGGCGGTCGCGGTGCTGGTGACCTGGGCCCGGATCCGGGTGGACCGCGAGGGCCAGGCGTTCGCCGCCTGGGCGGTCGTGCTGCTGGGCTCGGCGGCGACCATCTTCGGCGCGGCCTTCCCGGTCGTCGTCCCCTCGACGATCGACGCCGCCTTCGACGTCACCCTCTCCGACGCCTCGGTCAGCGACTACACGCTCACGGTGATGACCTGGGCCGCCGGGATCGGGCTGCCGGTGGTGCTGGCGTACCAGGCCTGGACCTACTGGGTCTTCCGCACGCGGCTGAGCGCCGAGCCGGAGACGCCGCACGCCGAGGTCGCCGGGGAGCCGGTGCGCGCATGACCACGCCGGCACTGGGAGTCGCGGGGCGGGGACCGCTGGGCACCCTCGCCGGTGTGCCGGGGCTGCCCGGCGCGCTGGCCCGCGCCGCGGTCGCCGCGCTGGTGCAGACCGCCGGGCTGGTGCTGCTCGCCGCCGGGCTGGCCCGCGCGGTCGCCGAGGTGGCCGAGGGCGTCGTCCCCGGGACGGCACTGGCGGTGGCCGTGCTCGGCGCGGCCGTCCGGGCCGCGGGCGGCGGGCTGGGT
>JAOPUQ010000351.1 GCA_025963425.1 Modestobacter sp.
CGTTCAACACCGAGAGCGCGCTGATCGAGCCCGCCCTGGCCGCCAAGTCCTTTCCCGGCCCGTACCGGATCGAGGCGTTCGACGAGACGGTGGCGGCCTCGCTGACCCACAAGAGCCCCGTCGCGGCCTACCGCGGAGTCGGCTGGACCGCGGCGAACACGGTCCGCGAGATCATCATCGACGAGATCGCCCGCGAGCTGGCCATCGACCCGAACGAGATCCGGCGGCGCAACATGCTGCGCCCCGACGAGCAGCCCTACCGCTCCATCACCGGGCAGGTGTACGACAGCGGCAGCTACATCGAGTCGCTGGAACTGGCGACCAACGCGGTCGACTACCCGGGCTTCCGCGCGCTGCAGGCCCGCCTGCGCGAGCAGGGGCGATACATCGGGCTGGGCATCAGTTCCTACGTCGAGCAGACCGCATGGGGCAGCGAATCCTCAGCTCAGGCCGGCACCCCGCTGCCCTCGCACGACAACTCCACCGTCACGGTGGACCCCAGCGGCACGGTCACGGTCGCGGTGAGCACGTCCTGCCACGGCCAGGGTCACGAGACCTCCTACGCGCAGATCGTGGCCGACGGACTGGGCGTCGGCATGGACGACGTGAAGGTGATCTTCGGCGACACGCAGAGCGCGCCCTACGGGCTGGGCACCTACGCCAGTCGCAGCGCGGTCATCGGCGGGGCGACGGTGGCCCGCGCCTCCGCCGACGTCCGCGAGCAGCTCCTCAAGGTCGCCGCGAACATGCTCGAGGCGAACGCGGACGACCTGCTCATCGAGGACGGCGTGATCTCCGTGGCCGGCGCACCGACGGTGTCCAAGCCGCTGTCGGAGGTGGCGTACGCCGCCTATTGGGACTCCGAGGTGCGCTCGGAGGAGCCCCTGCTCACCTCGACCCGGTTCTACGACCCGCCCGCGACCTACGCCAACGGCTGTGTCGTGGTGCTCACCGAGGTCGACGTCAAGACGGGCGCGGTCACTCTCGACCGCATCGTCGCGGTGGAGGACTGCGGCACGGTGATCAACCCGATGATCGTCGAGGCGCAGGTCCAGGGCGCGATCACCCAGGGCATCGGCGGCGCGCTGTACGAGGAGTTCATCTACGGGGACGACGGGCAGCCGCTCACCACCACGTACATGGACTACCTCATCCCGACCTCCACCGACGTTCCGCCGATCGAGGTGCTCAGCCTCTGCTCGCCGTCGCCGTTCAGCGTCGGCGGCATCAAGGGCATGGGTGAGGGCGGGCAGATCGCGGCGCCCGCGGCGGTCGCCAACGCCGTCGCGGACGCACTCGCCCCGTTCAAGGTCCGGATCGAGCAGCTCCCGCTGGGCCCGGACTACGTCCTACGCCTCATCGGCGCCATCGGCGCTGACAAGTCCTGACCCGCTCCACCCCTGCAGCGGTCACGGGCGGACCCGGCACCAGCCGGGTCCGCCCGTGACTCCCTGCCCCGAGCAAGGAGGCACCGTCGATGCAGCTCGAGAACGCCGTCACCGTCGCCGCGGCCGAACCGGCCTGCCCTGTGGCGGGCGGACCCACCGATTCGGCTGCCGCGCTGACCGCTGCCCTGCGGACGACCGGATACCTGGCCGGTGAACAGGTGGCGCGGGCGGCATTCCTGGCCGTACGGATGGGCCGGCCATTGTTCTGCGAGGGCGAGCCGGGCACGGGGAAGACCGCCCTCGCCCAGGCACTGGCCCAGGTGCTGGGCGCGGAACTGATCCGGTTGCAGTGTCACGACGGGATCGATGCGTCGCAGGCGCTCTACGACTGGGACTTCCCTCGCCAACTGCTGCACCTGCGGTCGCTGGAGGCCGCAGCGGGGTCGGGCCAGGACCGACTGGACGCCGGCGTGGTCGAGGCGTCGCTCTACGACCGCCGGTTCCTGCTGGCTCGGCCCATCCTGCGAGCCTTGCAGACCTCGCCGAGCGTGCTGCTGATCGACGAGGTCGACCGCGCCGATGACGAGTTCGAGGCCTTCCTGCTGGAGGTGCTCAGCGAGAACGCGGTCACCATCCCGGAGCTCGGCGAGGTCCGCGCGGCCACGCCTCCGCTGGTGGTCCTGACCTCCAACCGCACCCGCGAGGTGCACGACGCGCTCAAGCGACGCTGCCTCTACCTGTGGCTCGACCACCCCGATGTCACCCGCGAGGTCGAGATCCTGCGCAGCCGCCTTCCCGGGCTCCCGGAGAGGCTGGCCGAGCAGGTCGCGGCCGCGGTGCACGAGTTGCGCGACATGGACCTGATCAAGCCGCCGGGGGTGGCCGAGTCCCTGGACTGGGCACAGGCACTGCTGCTGGTCGAGGCGACCCGGCTGGACCTCGACAGCGCCGCGGCCACGCTCGGCGCGGTGCTCAAGTACCGCGAGGACGCCGAGCGGGCCCTGCAGGCGATGCGGTCCTTCCTCCCGTGAGCATCCCCCAGGCAGCGGTGCCTTCCGCGGTCCACCAGCCCCGGACCAACCCGGCGCCGACCGGTCCGGCCCCCGCGGGGCGCACAGCCGACGGCACGGTCGGGGTGCTGGTGGGGTTCACCGCGGTGCTGCGGCACGCGGGGCTGCCCGTGACGACCGAACGGGTGACGGCCTTCCTCCGTGCGGTCGGGGAATTCGACGTCACCGACCGCGCGGACACGTACTGGGCCGGCCGGCTCACCCTCTGCGCCGACCCCGACGACCTGCCCCGCTACGACCTGGCGTTCGAAACCTGGTTCGACCCGACCATCACCACTCGGATGGCCCCGCCGGACCCCGAGCGCCCCCTGCCGTCGCGGATGGCCGCGCTGACCGCCGCCCCGGACTCCCCGGGCGCCTCCGGCACCGAACCCGCACCGGAGGTCCCGGTCGCCGCTTCCGGCGCCGAACTGCTGCGCCATCAGGACCTCAGCGAGCTCACCGCCGCCGAGCGTGAGCACCTGCGCCGGATGCTCGCGCAGCTGCGTCCCGAGTCCCCGACCCGCCGCTCGCGCCGCCGCCGGGCCGCGCGCCGCGGGGTCCCCGACCCTGCGCGGACGCTGCGCGCCGCACTGCATGCCCACGGTGAACTGGGCGCCCTCCGCCACCGCGACTGCTCGGTCCGGCCCCGCAAGGTCGTCCTGCTGATCGACGTCTCCGGCTCGATGGAGCCCTACGCGGGTGCGCTGCTGCGCTTCGCCCACGTCGTCACCCGGGCCGCACCGAACTCCACCGAGGTGTTCACACTGGGCACCCGGCTCACCCGCATCACCCGGGAACTGCGGCTCCGCGATCCCGAGGAGGCGCTCCGCGGCGCCGCCACGGCCATTCCGGACTGGTCCGGCGGCACCCGCCTCGGGGAAGTGCTGCGCGCCTTCCTCGAACGCTGGGGCCGGCGCGGCGCTGCCCGCCGCGCCGTCGTGGTGGTGTTCTCCGACGGGTGGGAACGTGACGACGCCGTTCTGCTCGGCGAGCAGGTCGCCCTGCTGTCCCGCTTGACCCACCGCTTGGTCTGGGTCAATCCGCACGCCGGGAAGACCGGCTACAGCCCGATCCAGGGCGGCATCGCCGCCGTCCTGCCACACCTCGACGATCTGCTCGCCGGCCACAGCCTGGCGACCCTGGAGAGCCTGCTCAAGGTGGTACGCGATGCGTGACGTGTTGGATCCCCTGACCACCTGGTGGCGCACGGGCGAACCGGCTGCGCTGGCCACAGTGGTTGCCACCTTCAGTTCTGCCCCGCGTCCGTCCGGCGCGTCCATGCTCGTCGGCCCGGCCGGCGAGGCCGTGGGGAGCGTGTCCGGAGGTTGCGTCGAGGGGGCGGTCTACGAACTGGGCCAGCAGGTCCTCGTCGACGGTCGCCCCGTGCTGCAGCGCTACGGCGTCTCCGACGACGACGCGTTCGCCGTCGGCCTGACCTGCGGCGGCATCATCGACATCTTCGTCGAGAAGGTCGATCCCACCACCTTCCCCGGTCTCGACGTCCTCGCCGAGGCGATCGGGGCAGGCTCACCGGTCGCCGTCGCGACCGTCGTCCGCGGACCGGACCGGCACCGGGGCAGCCGGCTGGTCGTCCGCCCCATCGGAACCGAGGGAAGCACCGGGTCGGCCCGGCTGGACGAGGTGATCAGCGCCGACGCCCTGGGGCTGCTCGACGCAGGCCGCAACGGGATGCTGCACTACGGGGTCGACGGCCAGCGCCGTGGGGACGAGCTGGGCGTCTTCGTCGAGTCCTTCGCGCCGCCACCGCGCATGATCGTCTTCGGGGCCATCGACTTCGCCGCCGCCGCCGCCCGGATCGGCGCCTTCCTCGGCTACCGCGTCACCGTCTGCGACGCCCGCCCGGTCTTCGCGACCGCCACGCGCTTCCCCGGGGCCGACGAGGTGGTCGTCGAGTGGCCGCATCGCTACCTCGCCGCCGAGGCCGCCGCCGGCAACCTCGACGCCCGCACCGTCCTGTGCGTGCTGACCCACGACCCGAAGTTCGACATCCCGCTCCTGGAGGTCGCCCTCCGGTTGCCGGAGGTCGGTTACATCGGCGCCATGGGCTCACGCCGCACCCACCACGACCGCCTCGCCCGCCTCCGGGAGGCCGGCCTCGCCGAACACGAGATCGAGCGGATGTCCTCCCCCATCGGTCTGGACCTCGGCGCGCGCACCCCGGAGGAGACGGCCGTGTCCATCGCCGCGGAGATCGTCCTGCACACCTGCGGGGGGAGCGCCCGGCGGCTCTCCGACCGGGAAGGCGTGATCCACCACCGGGACGGCGCGATCCACGACCGGGGCGGTGAGGTGATGCACACCAACGTCTGAGCCCCCCACCGCCCTCGCCGTCCCGACAGGTGACGGCGCGCCACCGTCGCCGTACGTGTCCTCGTCGGGCCACCGGCAGAGACCGGCCGACGACCCACCGCACTGCACAACGCCGTTCAAGTCATCGCGGGAGATCCGGCCGCAGCCTTCACGGGCAGCCCGGAGCCGTAGGAGCAACTCCTCCCCAGGAATCTCTCAGGCAACCGCACCGCGGTGACAAGGCAACTCTGGAAAGCGGTCTCGCAGCCAGCGGGACCCACCGAAGGGGCAAGCGGGGCGACCCGTGAATCTCTCAGGTTCCACGACAGAGCAGGGGAGACCGCCGCCCAGGCGCATACCCGCGCCCTGACTTCCGGAGCTCCTCTTGTCGACAGCACTGCCCGTTGATTTCTCCCCTCTCCCGTTCACCGACCGACACATCGGTGTCGACGACGCAGCCGTCGCCACCATGCTGGACGTACTGGGGCACCCCGACCTCGAGCGACTGGTCGATGCCGCCGTACCGGCCGCGATCCGGAGCGACCGGCCACTGGCGCTGCCCGCGGCCCGCACCGAGCAGGAGGTGCTCGCCGCGTTGCGAGCGCTCGCCGCGGCAAACCGGCCCCACACCCAGATGATCGGGTTGGGCTACGCCGACACGATCACCCCGCCGGTGATCCGGCGGAACATGCTGGAGTCCCCGGCCTGGTACACCGCTTACACGCCGTACCAGCCGGAGATAGCCCAGGGGCGGCTGGAGGCGCTGCTGACGTTCCAGACGGTGGTGGAGGACCTCACGGGGCTGCCCGTGGCCGGTGCGT
>JAOPUQ010000354.1 GCA_025963425.1 Modestobacter sp.
AGCTTGGCCTCGCGGGCGCGCATCCGGTTGCGGTTGCCCTTGATGGTGTTGATCTCGCCGTTGTGGGCGATGAACCGGAACGGGTGCGCCAGCGGCCAGCTCGGGAAGGTGTTGGTGGAGAACCGGCTGTGCACCAGTGCGATCGCCGACTCGTAGCGCTCGTCGCGCAGGTCGGGGAAGAACGCGGGCAGCTGGTCGGTGGTCAGCATGCCCTTGTAGGTCACGGTCCGGGAGGACAGCGACGCGATGTAGCAGTTGCTGCCGGCGTCCACGGCAGCCCGCTCGGCCCGCTTGCGCAGCACGAAGGCGCGCCGCTCCAGCCGGGTCACCCCGTGGTGCGCGGTGCTGCCACCGAAGGCGGCGTCGTCGGCGCGGGCGCCGATGGTCTCGGCGACGAACAGCTGGGCGAAGTGCGGCATGACGGCACGGGCCGTGGGGCCGAGGTCGGCGCCGTCGGGGTCGACGGGCACCTCGCGCCAGCCCAGGACCGTGAGGCCCTCCTCGGCGGCGATCCGGGCCACGGCGTCGACCACGCCGGCGCGCTCGGTGTCGTCGGTCGGCAGGAAGGCGATGCCGACGGCGTACTCCCCCAGCGGCGGCAGGTCGAAGTCGACGCTGGCGCGCAGCAGCCCGTCGGGGACCTGGGTGAGGATGCCGGCCCCGTCCCCGGAGTTCGGCTCGGAGCCCGCGGCGCCCCGGTGGTCCAGGTTGTGCAGGGCCGTCAGGCCCGCGGCCACGATGGCCCGCGAGCGGCGGCCCCGGGCGTCGGCGACGAAGGCCACGCCACAGGCGTCGTGCTCGTTGGCGGGGTCGTACAGGCCCGAGGCCGCGGGGAGCGCCGAGAAGGAGGGGAGCCGCGCCGGCAGCGCCGTCCGGTTGGAGGGCGCTGAGGCGGGGGAAGAGAGGTCAGGCATGTCACTCCCGTCGTCGGCTGGCCGCGGCGTCCCTCGTCGGACCCCCGGGCTGGCCGGTGAGGACGCTGGTGCGGTGGGCGTGTGCCCCGCCGGGTGGTCGAAGTGGTGCAGGGTGGTGCGGGACCCTAGAAGGGTCCGACGGGTCGGGCAACGCGCGCCGGCGGTACGTCGGTACGCCCGTCCCGGCCTGTGGTCCCGCGCGCGCCCCGCGCGAACGGGTGGCCGCGGGGCTGGTCGTGCGCGGGGCGTCACTGGCCCGGTCCGACGTCGCCGGCCGGCCCAGGATCACTGGGCGGCCGCGATGAGCGTACACAGACCCGTCACCTCCGCGACATGTCCACCCGGTGTCAGGAACGTCTCGCTGAACGGACGTCGGGCCTGCTCCACCGGCGTTCCGTCAGCCCGGTCAGTCCACCGGACGCGCCGGGTGAGCTGGGTCACCGGGCGCCTCACCGGCCGCGGCCACCGGGGGGACGTCGTCCGGGGCGGGAGCGGTGTCCGGCGTCGCGTCCGGCGTCTCGTCCGGCGCCGGCCTGCCGGCCGCCGCCGCTCCCCGGGTGATGACCTCACGCGGCCGGCCGCGCTGCCAGAACAGGGCGGCGACGGCGGCCAGGCCCACCACGATCGAGGTGAAGACGTTCAGTCGCAGCCCGAAGAAGTGCTCGGCGGTGTCGATGCGCAGCATCTCGATCCACACCCGGCCGGCGCAGTAGGCGGCCACGTACAGGGCGAAGGCCCGCCCGTGGGAGAGCCGGAAGCGGCGGTCGGCCCAGATGACCAGCGCCGCGACGCCGAGGTTCCACAGCAGCTCGTAGAGGAACGTGGGGTGGAAGGTGCCCAGCACGAGGGCGGCGCCGTCGTCCCCGGTCAGCGCCCGCCCGGCGGAGGCGTCCCACCGGTGCACGGTCAGCGCCCAGGGCAGGTCGGTGGCGCTGCCGTAGAGCTCGTTGTTGAACCAGTTGCCCAGCCGGCCGACCGCCTGGGCCACGACGATGCCCGGGGCCAGCGCGTCGGCCCAGGCCGGCAGCGGGATGCCGCGGCGCCGGCAGCCGATCCAGGCACCCAGCCCGCCGAGGGCGATGGCGCCCCAGATGCCCAGGCCGCCCTCCCAGATCGCGAAGGCCCGCAGTGGGTCGCCGTTCTCGCCGAAGTAGGGCTCGGGCGTGGTGATCACGTGGTAGATGCGGCCGCCGACGATGCCGAAGGGCACCGCCCAGACGGCGATGTCGAGCACGTCGCCCGGGGCGCCCCCGCGCGCCAGCCACCGCCGCTCACCGATCCAGCAGGCCAGCACGATGCCGGCGATGATGCACAGCGCATAGGCCCGCACCGGGAAGGGGCCGAGGTCCCAGACGGCCTGCGTCGGGCTGGGGATCGCGGCGAGCACGCTCATGCGGGCACCCGGCCGGCCCGGCGCACGCCGGCGGCGAGGTCGGCCGACAGCTCCCGGACCGCGTCCGCGCCGCCGCCGTCAAGCAGCGCCCGCACGTAGGCCGAGCCGACGATGACCCCGTCGGCGAAGGCGGCCACCTCGGCGGCCTGGTCGCCGTTGGAGACGCCCAGCCCCACGCACACCGCGATGTCGGTGACCGCCCGGGTGCGGGCGACCAGCCGCTCGGCGGCGTCGCCGACGGTCGCCCGGGTGCCGGTCACGCCCATGGTCGAGGCGGCGTAGACGAAGCCCCGGGAGGCCGCGGTGGTGCTGGCCAGCCGGGCGTCGGTGGAGGACGGCGCGACGAGGAAGACCCGGTCCAGGCCGGTCCGCTCGGTCGCGGCCAGCCACGCGCCGGCCTCGTCGGGGATGAGGTCGGGGGTGATCGCCCCGGCTCCGCCGACCGCGATCAGGTCGTCGGCGAACCGGTCGACGCCGTAGCGCTCGATGGGGTTCCAGTAGCTCATCACCACCGGGACGGCGCCGGCGGCGGCGACGGCCTCGACGGCCCGGAAGACGTCACGCAGGCCCACCCCCGCCCGGACGGCGACGTCCACGGCCTGCTGGATCACCGGGCCGTCCATGCCGGGGTCGGAATAGGGCACGCCGACCTCGACGACATCGGCGCCGCCCTCGACCGCGGCCACCATCGCCTCGATCGAGGAGTCGACGTCGGGGTAGCCCACCGGCAGGTAGGCGATCAGCGCCGCGCGCCCCTCGGCCTGGGCGGTGGCGATCCGTGCAGCGAGGGCACTGCCTCGACTCCGGACTCGCTTCGCTCCTGGCTCGCTGGCGCTCGCTGCGATGCCCACTCCCCCGTCGCCCTCGGTCGCGCTCACGCCTGCTCCCCCGCGTCCTGGCCGGCGACGGCCTCGTCGTTGGTGACCGCGCCCTCGGTGGGCTGCTGATCGGTGTCCAGCCCCGGCCCGGGGTCGGCGCCGCGGCCGGCCTCGACGGCGCGGTCGTCGGAGTCGGTGGGCGCACCGTGGTCGCCCAGCCCGAACCAGGCGCTCGCCGTCTCGACGTCCTTGTCCCCGCGGCCGGACAGGTTGACCAGCAGCAGTGCGTCCGGACCCAGCTCCCGGCCCACCTTCATCGCCCCCGCGAGGGCGTGCGCGGACTCGATCGCCGGGATGATGCCCTCGGTGCGGCACAGCAGCGCGAAGGCCTCCATGGCCTCGGCGTCGGTGATCGGCCGGTACTCCGCCCGGCCCAGGTCGTGCAGGTAGGAGTGCTCCGGGCCGACGCCGGGGTAGTCCAGCCCGGCGGAGATCGAGTGCGACTCGATGGTCTGGCCGTTGTCGTCCTGCAGCAGGTAGGACCGGGCGCCGTGCAGCACGCCCGGGTCGCCGCCGGTGATCGTGGCCGCGTGCCGCCCGGTCTCCACGCCGTCCCCGCCGGCCTCCAGGCCCACCAGCCGGACACCGTCGTCGGGGACGAAGGCGGTGAAGATGCCGATGGCGTTGGAGCCGCCGCCGACGCAGGCCAGCACGACGTCGGGCAGCCGGTCACAGCGCTCGAGCACCTGGACGCGGGCC
>JAOPUQ010000361.1 GCA_025963425.1 Modestobacter sp.
GCCGGCCGGCGGCGACCACGCGGCGGGCGCGGGCCACGAACGCCCGGGCGGCGGCCGGGGTGATGACCACGCGCAGCGCGTCGGGGCCCTCGTCGCTGTCGGAGAGGATCGCGTCCTCCTCGACCGGCTCCTCGCCCGCGGCGACCGCCTCGACGACGACCGCGTCTGCCTCGCCGTCCCAGGCCAGGCCCATCGCGGCGACCCGGAACTCCTCGTCCACCGGTGCGGTGAGCGGCTCCAGGTCGTCGACCTCGACGTCGGGGGGCACGATCGCCGCCGCCCGGCTGGCGACCTCGTCGAGCAGTTCGCTCATCCGCTCGGCCAGCACGTGGACCTGCGACTTCTCCAACGCGACGCTGATCGTCCGGCCGGCCTCGTCGGAGGCCTGCAGGTAGAAGGTGCGGTCGCCGGGCTGGCCGACGGTCCCCGCGACGAAGCGGCTCGGACGGTCGAAGTGGAAGACCTGACGGGGCACGTGATGAGGTTACGCGGACCCGCGACCGGGCAGGCGCGACGAGCAGCGACGCGCCTGGTCAGCAGGTCAGGCCGACGTGCCCGCGCCGCCGCCGACGACAGCGTCGGAGCTGGCCGCCCGCCGTCCGCGCCGCTTCTTCTTCGGCGGGATCAGCGCCGAGACGTCGCCGCCGGTGTCGTTGACCCGCACCACGAAGGGCCGGGTGTCGGTGTAGGTCACGACCGACAGGGACGCGGGGTCGACGACGATCCGCTGGAACTGATCCAGGTGCACGCCCAGCGCGTCGGCCAGGACGGACTTGATCACGTCACCGTGGCTGCAGGCCAGCCAGACCGCGTCGGGGCCGAGGGTCGCGTTCCACTCCCGGACGGCGGCGACCGCGCGAGCCTGGGTCTGGGCCAGCCCCTCGCCCTCCGGGCCGGGGAAGATCGCGGCCGAGGGGTGCTGCTGCACGACCTTCCACAGCGGCTCCTTGACCAGCTCCTTGATCGGCCGGCCGGTCCAGTCGCCGTAGCGGGCCTCGCCCAGCCGGTCGTCGACCTGCAGCTCGAGATCGCGGCCGGCCAGCACTGCCGCGGCGGTCTGCCGGCAGCGCTCCAGCGGGCTGCTGACCACCGCTGCCAGCGGCACCGCGGCCAGCCGCTGGCCCACGGTCTGCACCTGCCCGGTGCCGGTGTCGTCGAGCTGCACGCCGGGGGTCCAGCCGGCCAGCACACCGGCGGTGTTGGCCGTCGACCGGCCGTGGCGCATCAGGATGACGGTGGTCACGCGGGCGAGCCTAGGCGTGCGGCCCGACGGGCCCGGCGCAACCGCAGGTCAGGAGCCCGCCGGTGGCGCTCAGCGCGGGTCGAGGACCCCGGTGGCGACGAGGACGAGCAGCGCCAGCCCGAGGGCCACCCGGTAGACGACGAAGGGCGTGAAGCTGCCGTGGGCCAGGTAGCGCAGCAGCCAGGCGATGACGGCGTACCCGACGACGAAGGAGATCACCGTCGCCACCAGCGTGGGTCCCCAGTCGATCCCGCCGTCCAGCGACTGCTGCACCTGGTAGGCCCCCGACCCCAGGACGGCGGGGATGGCCAGCAGGAACGAGTACCGAGCCGCCGCCTCCCGGGAGTAGCCGAGGAACCGGCCGGCGGTGATCGTGCCGCCGGACCGGGACACCCCCGGGATCAGGGCCATCGCCTGGGCCAGGCCGTAGGCCAGCCCGTGCTTGACGGTCAAATCGGGAAGCTCCCGGTGACCGCTGCTCATCCGGTCGGCCGCGTAGAGGATCAGCGAGAACGCCACCAGCGAGATGGCCACGATGCGCAGGTCGCGGAACGTCGTCTCGATCTGGTCCTGCAGCAGCAGCCCCAGGACGACGATCGGGATGCTGCCGACGATGATCAGCCATCCCATCCGGGCGTCGGGGTCGCTGCGCCGGTCGCGGTGGGCCAGCGAGGTCACCCAGGCCCGGATGATCCGGGCGATGTCCCGCCGGAAGTAGATGAGCACCGCGAGCTCGGTGCCGATCTGGATGATCGCGGTGAAGGCCGCGCCCGGGTCGTCCCACCCGGCGGCGTCGCCGACGATGCGCAGATGGGCGCTGGAGGAGACCGGGATGAACTCCGTCAGCCCCTGCACCAGCCCCAGGACGACGGCCTCGAACCAGCCCACGGGTCAGCCCCGCCGGGCGGGGACGGGGGCGGACGGAGGGGCGTCGGGGTTGCAGGACACGGCAGGCACCCTAGGGCGGCCGCCTGGGAAGACGGCGGACCGTGCCCGACCCGCCATGTCGTCGCCGCGTTGCCCGGGGCGCCGGCCGGGGGCGACGGTAGGTTGACCCGTCGTGGAACAGCGGGCGCTCGGACGCAGCGGTCTCGTCGTCTCCCGGCTCGCGCTGGGCACCATGACCTGGGGCCGGGACACCGACGAGGACGAGGCTGCGATGCAGCTCACCGCCTTCGTCGACGCCGGCGGGACACTGGTCGACACCGCCGACGTCTACGTCGACGGGGAGAGCGAGCGGACGCTGGGCCGGCTGCTCGCCGACGTCGTCCCCCGCTCGGACGTGCTGGTCGCCACCAAGGCCGTGGGGCGCACCGGCCCGGGGCCGATGGGGCGCGGCGCCTCCCGCGGCCACCTGCTCGCCGCGCTCGACGCCTCCCTGGAGCGCCTGGGGCTGGACCACGTGGACCTGTGGCAGCTGCACTCCTGGGACGACGACACCCCGCTGGAGGAGACGCTGGCCGCCTGCGACGCCGCGGTGAGCTCCGGGCGCACGCGGTACGTCGGGGTCAGCAACTTCACCGGCTGGCAGACCGCCCAGGCGGCCACCCACCAGCGCGCCTGGCCCGGCCGCACCCCGCTGGTCAGCACCCAGATGGAGTACTCGCTGCTGCAGCGCGGTATCGAGCGGGAGGTCGTCCCGGCCGCCGAGGCGCTCGGCCTGGGCGTGCTCCCCTGGTCGCCGCTGGGCCGCGGCCTGCTCACCGGCAAGTACCGGCACGCCACCCCGGGCGACTCGCGCGGGGCGTCGGCGCAGTGGTCGGGCTTCATCGACGGGCTGCGCTCCGCGAAGTCCGACCGGGTGGTCGAGGCGGTCATCACCGCCGCCCAGGGCCTGGGCACCACGCCGCTGGCGGTCGCGCTGGCCTGGGTGCGCGACCGGCCCGGTGTGGTGGCCCCCGTCGTCGGCGCCCGGACTGCGCAGCAGCTGCAGGCCTCGCTGGACGCCGAGGACGTGCGGCTGCCCCCGGCCATCTGCACCGCGCTCAACGACGTCTCCGCCCCGCCGGCCGGCTACCCCGAACGCCGGCCCGAGCAGTGAGCGCCGTCGCGGCCGGCCCACCCGCCGCCGACCCCGTCTTCGCCGCCTTCTGCACCGCCGGCCTGTGGCCGGGGCTGGGCAAGCGGACGGCGGCCGACCTGCCGGCCGCCGGCATCATCAGCCCCGACGACGTCTCCGCCGACCGGCTGCTCAAGCTCCCCCGGGTCGGCCGGCAGCGCGCCGAGCGGCTGTTCTCCTCCTTCCTGGCCGCACAGCCGACCTACGACGTCGTCGAGGTCCTGGTCGGCGCGGGGCTGAGTGCGCGGCTGGCGGTCAACGCCGCCGACGCGCTCGGCCCGGACGCCGCCCGCCGGCTGCGCGATGACCCGTGGGCGCTGCTGTCGCTGACCGGCGTCACGCTCGCCGACGCCGACCGGCTGGCCATCGCGGTGCTGTCCGGTGCCGACCGGCAGGACACCCGACGCGGCCGGGCCATCGTGGCCCTGACGTTGCGCACCGCCACCCGCGACGGGCACACCGTGCTGCCGGCCGACCTGGTGGTGGCCGCGCTGCGGGCCGAGGGCATCGCCGACCCGGCCACCGCGGTGGTCGCCGCGGTCGAGTCCGGCGAGGTGCTGGAGCACGAGCCGCCGTTCGTCGAGCCCGAGGACGGCGCGGAGGAGCTCCCCGAGCCGGACCCGGCGCTGCGTACCCTCTCGCTGGCCCGGTACGGCATGGCCGAGGAGGCGGTCGCGGAGAACGTGCAGCGGCTGGCCGCGACCAGTGAGCGGATCGCCGACCCGGCCTCGGTCCGGTCGGTGGCCAAGGGCCTGGACCCCGCCCAGCAGGCCGCGGTTGCCCAGGTCCTCGGCGCCGGGGTGAGCCTGCTGACCGGCGGCCCGGGCACCGGCAAGAGCCGCACGGTCGCCTCGCTGGTGAAGCTGCTGGAGGCCAAGGGCACCGAGGTGGCGCTGGCCGCGCCCACCGGCCGGGCGGCCAAGCGGCTGGAGGAGCTGACCGACCACCCGGCGGTGACGGTGCACCGGCTGCTGGGCGCCCAGGGCACCACCGGCGGGTTCGCCCGCAACGAGGAGTGGCCGCTGGACGCCGACGTCGTCGTCGTCGACGAGGCCTCGATGCTGGACGTCGAGCTGACCGCGGCGCTGCTGGAGGCCTGCTCCGACGGCACCCACCTGCTGCTGGTCGGCGACCCGGCGCAGCTGCCCTCGATCGGCCCCGGGCACGTGCTCGGCGACCTCATCGACTCCGGCGTCGTCCCGGTCACCGAGCTGACGACGCTGCACCGCCAGGCCGCCGGTGGCGCCATCGCCCGGCTGGCCACCGGCGTGCGCCGTGGAGAGCTGGTGCAGGTCGAGTCACCGGACCGGGAGGTGGTGATCGTGCCGGCCACCGGCAGCGCCGAGGCCGCCAGGCGCGTCGTGCAGCTGGTCACCGACTCCATCCCCCGGGCGCTGCAGATCGACCCCTCGTCGGTGCAGGTGGTCACCCCGGTGCACCGCGGCCCGGCCGGCACGATCGAGCTGAACAAGGCGCTCAAGGCCAAGCTGAACCCGGGCGAGGGCACCGTGTTCGGCTTCGACGTCGGCGACCGGGTGGTGGCCACGGCCAACCACCTGGACCTCGAGCCC
>JAOPUQ010000514.1 GCA_025963425.1 Modestobacter sp.
ATGCGTCGGGCCGACCGCGACAGGTCGCGGCCGGCCCGTCAGGCTGGCGGAGACGGACGGGAATCGAACCCGCCTGACCGAGCTGCTCGGCCACGTCGGCTTTAGAGGCCGCGGGGGCCACCAGACACCCTGACGTCTCCGCGGGTGAGCCTAGGGCCGGCCCCGGTCGGGTGCCGCACGGGACCGGCCCCGGCAGGTGCCGGTCCCGGCGCCGGTCAGACGTTCGGCTTGACGTCCCGGTCGTAGATGGTCGTCAGCGCCTGCTTCAGCGCCGTCATCTCGGTCTGCACGTCCGCCTGCTGGGTGAGGATGTTCGCGCAGGAGTTGGCCATCGCCTGGTCGGCGCCGGGGAAGAAGACCCGGGCCCGGTCCTGCGTACGGGTGGTCGCGCCGAGCTGATCGATGGCAACCTGCACCAGCGGGTTGGCGGCGAGCAGCGCGGAGGTGTCCGCGGACGTGCGCACCGGGATGTAGCCGGTGGCGCCGGAGAACGTCACCGAGTTCTCCGGCTCGGTCAGGAACTTGATGAAGGTGGCGGCGGCGAGCTGGTTCTCCTTCGGGATGCCCTTCGGGATGCCCAGCCCCGCGCCACCGGTGGGACAGATCTTCTTCGTCTCCTCCGGGCCACCGGGCAGGTACCCGACGCCGACCGGGAAGGTCGCGTTCGCCTGGATGGTGCTGACCAGGTCACCGGTGGAGGAGATGGTCGCGCTGACCGCCCCCGCCGTGAGGTCCTGGGGAGCGGAGTTGCTGGCGACTCCTGCCCACTTGTCCTTGTAGACGGCGTCCTGGAGGAACTGCAGCGCCGCCACCGACTGCTTGGAGTCACAGGTGACGTCGAAGGAGTCCGCCTCACCCCAGCCTCCGCCCCAGCCCCACAGGTTGTTCTGGAAGGTCCAGCCCGCGTAGTCCTTCAGGGCCGGCAGCTGGAAGGTGTGCTGCGTCCCCACGCCGGCTGCCTGGATCCTCGGCCCCCACTCGCCGAGCTCCTCCCAGGTCTCCGGCGCGCGGTCGGGCAGGCCGGCGGCGGACCAGTGAGCCTTGTTGTAGTAGAAGAGCGGGGTCGAGCGGGCCCACGGGATCGCCCACTGGGCGTTCTCGTACTGGTAGTCCGCGATCAGCTGGTCGCGGTAGTCGCCGGTGTCGATGCCCACGGCCTTGATCAGCCCGTCCAGCGGGATGATGTTGTCGAGCATGTAGTACCGGAACCACCAGACGTCGGAGAAGATCGTGACGTCGGGCAGCTGGCCACCGGCTTGGGCGGCCTGGAACTTCTGCGCGATCTCCTCGTAGTTCGCACCCGCGGTGACCAGGGTGACCCGGATGTCGGACTGCGAGGCGTGGAAGGCATCGATCAGCTGCTGGGTGACCGGCTGGGACTTGCCGGGGTTGCTCGACCAGAAGGTGATCTCCTTGGCCGGGGTGACCTTCGACCAGTCGACCTCCGCGGCCTCGGAGGCCCCGCTGGGACCCGAGGTGCTGGGGCCGCCGCAGGCGGCGAGCGCGGCAGCGGACAGCCCGAGACCCGCCAGCCCGAGGAAGCGGCGGCGGTCGACGCCCGCGGTGGCGAACGGAGCGGGGCGGAACGGGGACAGAGCAGACACGGGAAGGGCCTCCTGACGAGGGGGGAGTGCGGTGGACCTGGTGCGGGCGGGAGGTGCGGCGGTCAGTCCTTGACGGCCCCCTGGGTGAGCCCCGAGACGATGTACCGCTGGAACGCGGCGAAGATGACCAGCACCGGGACCAGCACCATGACCGTGCCGGCCATCAGGATCCCGTAGGAGTCGGCGCCGTTCTCGCTGTTGCGCAGCAGGGTCAGCCCCACCGGGAGCGTCATCATGTGCGGGTCGGAGACGATGACCAGCGGCCAGAGGTACTCGTTCCACTCGAACACGATGTTCACCAGCGCGACGGTCGCGATCGCCGGCGCGGAGATCGGGACGACGATCCGGGTCAGCCGCCGCCAGTGACTGGCCCCGTCGATCTCGGCTGCCTCCAGGATCGAGGACGGCAGGGTGAGGAACTGCTGACGCAGCAGGAAGGTCCCGAACCCCGTGGCCAGGCCCGGCAGGATGATCCCCCAGTACGTGTCGGCACCGCCCCACCCGCTGATCAGCACGTAGTTCGGCAGCACGGCGACCTGCGGCGGCACCATGAGCGTGGCCAGTACCAGGGCGAAGATGACCCGCTTGAACGGGAACCGGACGAAGACCAGCGCGTAGGCGGTCAGCACCGCCAGGAGCACCTTCACGCCGGCACCGATGGCGGTCACCAGGACCGAGTTCAGGAACAACCGGCCGAAGGGCACGGTCCGCGCGGCCTCGGCGTAGTTCGTCGGGGTGAGCGAGCCCGGCAGCAGGTCCACGTGCTGGGTGAGCAGCTCCCCGGGGGTCTTGAACGAGGCCAGCACCATCCACAGCAACGGCAGGACCACCACGAGCGTGGCCAGCAGGATGGGCAGGTACCCGGTGGTGAGGGTGGCGACCAGGTTCTTGGCCGACAGCGGGCCGTCCTTCCGCCTTGGCTGCCCGGCCGGCCGCTGCACCGGGCGCTGACGCAGCGCGGTCACCGGTAGTGCACCCGTCGCTCGAGGACGGTCAGTTGGAAGACGGTCAGCAGCACCAGCAGCCCGAACAGGATCGTGGAGATCGTCGCCGAGTAGCCGGCCCGGTTCGCCGAGCCGAAGGCCTGGAGGTAGGACTCGTAGATCAGCGTGTTGGTGCCCCGACCCAGGGGGTTCATGATCCGCAGCAGGTCGAAGGCCTGCAGCGAGTTCAGGACGGTGGTCACCAGCACGAAGAAGGTCGTGGGCGACAGCAGCGGCAGCACGATGGAGAAGAAGGTGCGCCGGGCGCTGGCGCCATCGATCTGCGCGGCCTCCAGCACGTCCTTGTTGATCGACTGGAGACCGGCCAGGTAGATCACCGCCGCGTACCCGAGGTTCTTCCAGACGTAGACGATGATCACCATGACCAGCGTCAGCGTCGGGTCGTTGAACCACTGCGGGCTGTGTGACCCGACCAGGCGGAGCAGAGCCCCCAGCACGCCGACCACCGGGTCGAAGATGAAGATCCAGACCAGGCCGACGCCGACGCCGGAGAGCACGAACGGGGCGAACACGGCCGCGCGGGCGACGCCCGCGCCCCGCACCCGCTTGTTGAGCGCGAGCGCGACCAGCAGCCCCAGCACCATCGAGCCGCCGACGGTGGCGACGGTGAAGATCGCCGTCGTCGCCAGGATCTGGCCGGTGCCCGGGGAGGTGAAGAACTCCTTGTAGTTCCCCAGACCCACCGGGGTGGCCACCGAGGCGCCGAGCGTCCAGTTCAGCGTCGAGTAGTAGATGTTGCTCAACAGCGGGCGGTAGGTGAACAGCGC
>JAOPUQ010000381.1 GCA_025963425.1 Modestobacter sp.
ACAGCCTCTGGGACTCGATGCACGAGCTGATCGGCTGGCTGCGCGAGAACCAACCCGAGCACGTCGACCAGGCGGTCCAGGCGCTGCGCTGCTTCGAGCCGTTCGGGGAGGACGGCGCCGAGTACGCATTCGCCTGCCGTTTCGGGACCAGCTCGTGCGAGCAGACCGTCATCGACCTGCTGCGGAACCTGCTCGAGGAACATGGCCGCCGGATCGTCGCGGGGGACCCCGAGGAACGCTTCTCCGCCGAGCAGAACGCCGCCGTCGTGGTCGCCGCCGAGTGCTACTACCGCGCGATGGTGCAGAGTTCGGCGGAATCCTGGAACGTCCGTGACGTGCACATGGCCGACACCCTCGACCGGCTGCTGGGCCACACCGGGGGCACGGCCGTCGTCTGGGAGCACAACACGCACGTCGGCGACGCCCGGGCCACCGACATGGCCCCCGCCGGCATGGTCAACGTCGGGCAGCTGCTGCGCGAGCGGCATGGCACGGACGACGTCGTCCTGGTCGGCTTCGGCGGCTACCAGGGCGGGGTGATCGCAGGCAAGGAGTGGGGCGAGCAGATGGAGCGGCTGCCGGTCCCGCCGGCCCGCTCCGGCAGCCTGGAGTCCCTGCTGCACGGACTCCTCGGAGAGGACTCACTGATCGTCGTCCCGCGTGGCGAGCGGCCCGAGTGGCTGGACCGCCGGATGGACCACCGGGCGATCGGCGTCGTGTACCGCCCCGAGCGCGAGCGGTGGGGCAACTACGTGCCCACCGTGCTCGGGCAGCTCTTCGACGCCTTCCTCCACCTGGAGGACACCTCTCCGCTGCAGCCCCTGCACCTGGAGCGCGCCGACGAGTACGTCCCACCCCTCGCGCACGCGGTCTGAGCAGTTCCGTGCGCGTCACGGCCGTCCGGCGGGTAGGAGCCGGGCCATGACCATCACCGCGGAGAGATCCGGCCAGTACACGCTCGGCGGCCGACTGACCAACCGCCTGGGCTACGGCACGATGCGGTTGACCGGGCCGGACGCCGCAGGACGGCCGCCGCCGGACCGCAGGACCGCCACCGCCGTCCTGCGCCGCGCCGTGGACCTGGGCGTCGACCACATCGACACCGGCGACTACGAGGGCCCGCACAAGGTGACCGACCTGATCCGGAAGGCCCTGCACCCCTATCCGGTCGAACTGACCATCGTCACGGACGTCGGTGCCCGGTGGACGTCGGAGGGCCGATGGGTAGAGGCGCTCTCGCCCGACGAGCTGACCCGGGCGGTCCAGGACCACCTCGACCACCTCGGCGTCGACGTGCTGGACGTGGTGAACCTGCACATGCCCGGCCTCCGCGAACCGGTCGAGCGGTCGCCGGCCGAGCCGTTGGAGACCCTGGCCGAGCTGCAGCAGCAGGGACTCATCCGTCACCTGGGCGTCAGCAACGTGACGACGCAGGGATTCGCCGAGGCACAGGCGATCGCGACGATCGTGTGCGTGCAGAACCACTACGACGTGGCGCACCGACACGACGACCCGCTGGTCGACGCCCTCGCCCGCGCGGGCATTGCCTTCGTGGCGTGCTCCCCGCTCGGCGGGTTCCCCCCGATCGAGGCGCCGGCTCTGGCGAGGGTGGCCGCCGTGCTGGAGACGACGGAGACGGAGGTGGCGCTGGCCTGGCTGCTCGCCCGTTCGCCCAACATCCTGCCCATCCCCAGCACGAGGTCGGTCGCCCACCTGGAGCAGAACCTGGAGGCCGGCGCGCGGGTGCTCGGACCGGTCGAGCTCCGGGAGCTCGACCGCATCGGCGGCGTCGTAGAGCCCGAGGCCGACCTCTGACCGGAGCTCGTGCGGGATGGCGCTCCGGGACGTCTCGGGCCGGCGCCCCTCGGTCGGTCGCGCTCAGTCCGGCTGCGCTCCCTACGGGCCTGCGCGGCGTTCGCGGACCGCACGACGACGGCGACGGCGGCGGCGACGGCGACGGCGATCAGCACGCCGGTCGGCGAGACGGGGCCGAGCTTGGCGGCCACCCTCGCGAGAAGGCCACGGTCTCCCCAGGGGATCAGGAACCGACGACGATCGCGTCCTCGGCGAGGACGACCAGGCCGCTGATGCCGCTCACGCCACGGACGCCGCCGCTCGTGGCTCGCGCAGTCCCGCCTGCCGGGCGGCCGGGGCGGGGAACGTCTGCCGCAGTCCCGGCCGGTCCCGCAGCCAGCCGGTGACCGTGGTCAGCGGGACCCGCAGCAGCGTCCAGCCCAGCAGCGCGACCAGCGCCCCGACCAGCCCGGCGGCCACGTCCCACGGGTAGTGGACTCCGACGTAGACGCGGGCGAAGGCCATCAGGACGGCCGCAACGGCGCCGGCCATCACCGCGTGGTTGCTGGGGAAGGAGAAGTCGCTGCTGCGGCTGCCGAGCGGGAGCAGGTCGAGACGGGTGGGGTGGGGCCGGCCCTCGGCGAACGCGCCCGCCAGCGGCTCGTTCAGCCCGACTGCGATCACGCCGAACGTGGCGTCGCCCGCGACGGCCCGTGCAGCCAGCCGGAGTGCCGGGCGACGTCGTTGACATCGACGAGCAGCCGGTCGTCCAGACGGTGCAGGGTGTCCATGTGCGCAGGGCTCCTGGGGTAGCTCGACGTGCGTGAGGCGACAGCGACTTACTACGTAAAACTGTAGTAGAGGTGCTGCCCGCGGGACGGCTGCCCGAAGGTGAGAGGAGGACCCCGTGTCCGAGCACCCCGGTGGTGCACTCCCGCCACCCGAGCGGGCCGCGAACCCGCGGGCCGCGACGCCGGGGGCCGGGCACGCCTCCTGGGCCCCGGAGTCGGCGCCGGCGTGGTCGCCGTGGCGGGCCGTGGTCGGCTTCGGCGTGGTCAGCCTGGCCGCCGACATGGTCTACGAGGGCGCCCGCTCGATCACCGGTCCGCTGCTGGCCTCCCTCGGCGCCTCCGCGCTGCTGGTCGGGCTGGTCACCGGCGCCGGGGAGGCGCTCGCCCTGGTGCTGCGGCTGCCGTTCGGCACCCGGGCGGACCGCTCCGGTGGCTACTGGCCGATGACGATCGCCGGCTACGGCCTGACCGCCGTCTGCGTGCCCGCGATGGCCGTCACCCCGTTCCTCGGCGCGGCCGGGCTGGCGGTCGGCTGCCTGCTGGTGCTGGCCGAGCGCACCGGCAAGGCGGTGCGCAGCCCGGCCAAATCCACGCTGCTCGCGCACGCCGCCGGCCCGGTCGGCCTGGGCCGCGGGTTCGGCGTGCACAAGGCCCTCGATCAGGTGGGCGCGTTCGCCGGCCCGCTGCTGGTGGCGGCGGTTGCCGCCCTCACCGGCGCGCTGTGGCCGGCGCTGGCGGTACTCGCCGTGCCCGGGGCGGCCGCGATGGGCCTGCTGGTGTGGCTGCGCCGGCGGACCGGCGATCCGCTCCGCGAGCAGGCCCGCGCGGCCGGTGCGGCACCAGACCGGACGTCGCTGCTGCGCGCGGGGCGGGACCTGCCGCGGGCGTTCTGGCTGTTCGCCGCCTCCGCCGGGCTGGCCACCGCCGGGCTGGTCACCTTCGGGGTGATCTCCTACCACCTGGTGACCCGGCAGCTCGTCGCGCCGGCGGCGGTGCCGCTGGTCTACGCCGCCGCGATGGCCGCCGAGGCGGTGGCCGCGCTGGCCACCGGCTGGGCGCACGACCGGTGGGGCGGCCGCATCCTGATCGTCCTGCCGCTGATGGTCGCCGCGGTGCCGGCGCTGGCGTTCTCCGACGCGGTCGGCATCGCCATCATCGGCGTGCTGATCTGGGGGGCCGCGACCGGGCTGCAGGACTCCACGGTCAAGGCCCTGGTCGCCCAGCTGGTCCCGGCCGGGCGCCGGGCCACCGGCTACGGCCTGTTCGCCGCCGTGCAGGGCGTGGCCGCGGTTGCCGGCGGCGCGCTGGCCGGCGCGCTGTCGGCCCGCTCGGTGCCCGCGCTGGTCGCCGTCGTCGCCGTCCTACAGCTGGCCGCTCTCGCGCTGCTGATCGGAACGCTGCGGACCCGGCGCGCCTGACGGGCCCGGCGCGGCCATCTCCTCGGCGCCCGGGCTCGGCCCGGGCGGGGAGACCGCGGCGGGCAGTCCGGCCACGAGCACGGTCAGCAGCCCACCGAGCAGCCACCCGCCCAGGACGTCGGTGGGCCAGTGCACCCCCAGGTACACCCGGGTGAGCCCGACCGCTCCAGCCCAGCCGACTGCGAGGCCAACGCCGGCGACCCGCCAGCCGCCCCGCAGGGAGCGGGCCAGACCCAGGCAGAGCAGCCCGGCGGCCAGCGAGGCGCTGGTGGTGTGCCCGGAGGGCAGGGCGAAACCGCTTGCCGGCCAGGCCCAGTCGGCCGACGGCGGCCGCGCCCGCCCGATCCCCACCGACAGCCCCAACCGCAGCAGCTGCCCGGCGCCGAGAACCGCGACGCCGACCAGCGCCCCGAACCACCACGGCCGCAGGCGCAGCGCGAGCAGCCCACCGGCGGCGGCGACCACGTAGGCCGGGGCCTGGGCGGTGAAGGTGACGGCGATGGCGGCCGTGGTCAGCACCGGCGTGCGGTGCTGCAGCGCGGCGGCGTGCAGCGCGAGGTCCCAGTCCAGGGGGCGTCCGTGGTGGACCGCCACCCAGGCGATCAAGGCCGCCAGGGCGATCGCCAGCACTCCGCTGAGCCACACCGACCGCCGGCCGAGCGTCACCGGCGGGGCGGGCGTCACCGCAGCGACGTGTAGGCGCTGTGCGCGGCCTCGAAGCGGGTCTCGGTGTCGACGCCGGTCACCAGCACGGCCGTCAGGGTGGCGAACATCAGCCCGCCCACCGCTCCGGAGAGCAGCCGACGCCGCGGC
>JAOPUQ010000401.1 GCA_025963425.1 Modestobacter sp.
GTCGCTTGAGGGCGGCGTCGTAGCGGGGATCGGCACCGCGGGCCAGCTCCAGCTCGGCGGTGACCGCGGCCAGCGACGCCGACCGGCTGCCCAGGGCGCGCAGCACGTCGAGGGCGATGACGTTGCCCGACCCCTCCCAGACGCTGTTGAGCGGGGCCTGCCGGTAGAGCCGGGGCAGCCCGGATTCCTCGACGTAGCCGTTGCCGCCCAGCACCTCCAGCGCCTCGGCCACCGCGCCCGGGGTCCGCTTGCAGACCCAGAACTTGGCCACCGCGCCGGCCAGCCGCAGGAAGTCGGCGTCCCCGGCGTCCTGCGCCGCGGCCAGCCGGATGCCCAGCGCGGTGGCCGCCTCGCTCTCCAGCGCGAGGTCGGCGAGCACGTTCTGCATCAGCGGCTGGTCGACCAGCAGGGCGCCGAAGGCCGAGCGGTGGCTCGCGTGGTGCAGGGCCTGGGTCAGCGCGGCCCGGATCGTCGCCGCCGAGCCCAGCACGCAGTCCAGCCGGGTGGTGTTGACCATCTCGATGATCGTCGGGACGCCACGGCCGGGCTCCCCGACCAGGAACCCGGTCGTCCCGTCGAACTCCACCTCGGAGGAGGCGTTGGAGCGGTCGCCGAGCTTGTCCTTGAGCCGCTGCAGCCGGAAGACGTTGCGCTCCCCGCCCGGCAGCACCCGCGGCACCAGGAAGCAGGACAACCCCTCCCCGGTCTGGGCGAGCACCAGGAACAGGTCGCTCATCGGGGCGGAGGTGAACCACTTGTGGCCGGTCAGGGAGTGACTGCCGTCGGCGTTGGCGGTCGCCCGGGTCGTGTTGGCCCGCACGTCCGAGCCGCCCTGCTTCTCGGTCATGCCCATGCCGGCGACCAGCCCGGCCTTGCCGGCCGGGTCGGCGAGGCCGAACTGATAGGTGCGGCTGGTCAGGCCGGGCTCGAGCACGTCCGCCAGCTCGGGGGCCCGGCGCAGTGCGGGGACGGCGGCGTAGGTCATCGTCACCGGGCAGCCGTGGCCCATCTCGACCTGCGTCCAGCCGACGTAGCCGACCGCGCGGCGCACGTGGGCGTGCCGGTCACCGGCGGTCGACTCCGCCCACGGGGTGCCCGCCAGCCCGTGGCCGATGGCGGCGCCCATCAGCTCGTGCCAGACGGGGTGGAACTCGACCTCGTCCACCCGGTGCCCGTAGCGGTCGTGCGTCTTCAGCCGCGGCGGGTTCTCGTTGGCGAGCCGGCCCCACTCCTGCGCCTGCTCGCTGCCGGCCAGCCGGCCGAGGTCGGCCAGTGAGTCCAGGGTGGCGGCGTCGGCGTACCGCAGGCAGGCCTCGGCGAGGGCGGTGTCGCCGGCGATCGGGTCGTGCCCGACCAGCGGCGGCGCCTGGTTGGTCACCTCGTGCGTGGTGCTCATGGGCGCACGGTACGAGGCGCCGCCACCGCCCGGGGATCAGGTCACCGGGTCATAGGACAGTGATCAGCCGCCGACGAGCCCCTTCAGGGCAACGAGCGCGAGCGGGGCGTACCCGGCGACCAGCGGGGCGGCGCCGCGCACCCGCAGCCCGGTCGTCGCGCCGCCGGCCGGGCCGGGGGACACCCAGTGGGTGAGCTGCAGGCGGACCGGCCCGGCGTAGACCGACCAGGTCCACTGCCGGCTCGCCTCGTCCACCTCGTCGACCACGAAGGGCAGCGCCACCCCCAGCGGTCCGCGCACCCGGCCGGTCACTCCCTGGGCGATGCGGTCGGCGTCGACGTCCACCCCGGTGATCTGCGGGGACCACCCCGGCCACCGGGCGAAGACCGCGTAGCGGTTCCAGGCCTCGGCCGGTGCGGCGGCACCGGTCGCGTGCAGCGTCAGCGTCGTCACGACCGGGGAGGTGCCCGCCCGGGTGTCGGACGACACCCGGGCGGGCCGGCCGGGATCCGCCCCCGAGAGTGACCCTGACCGCGGCGAACCGGAACAGTATGGGAGCACAACCCCACCCGACGCGCGGGCGGGGGTCACGCTCGGTCGTCGACCGCCCACGGGCCGAGGCTGCGTTCCACGTGGAACCAGCGGACCACCTCAGGCGGGCGGGCCGCCCAGCAGCAGCTGCCGGAGCAGCTGCAGGGCCACGGTGGTGGACCGCTGGCGGACCGCGTCGCGGGACCCCGGGACGACGAGGGAGCGGGCGACCCGACCCTCGGGACCGACCGCCGCCAGGTGCACGGTGCCCACCGGCTTGTCCGCCGTCCCGCCACCCGGCCCGGCGATGCCGGTGACTCCTATCCCCACGTCGGCACCGAACCGCACCCGGGCGCCCTTGGCCAGCGCCAGCGCCACCTCGGGGCTGACCGCCCCGACCCCCGCCAGGGTGGCCGCCGGCACGCCGAGCAGCTCCCCCTTGGCCGAGTTCGCGTAGGCGGTCACGCCGCCGAGCACCCAGGCCGACGAGCCGGCCCGGTCGGTCAACCGGGCGGACAGCAGACCGCCCGTGCACGACTCGCCCGTGGCCACGGTCCACCCCCGGTCGGCCAGCGCCGCGGCGACCAGGTCGTCCACGGAGGGACCGGCGCTGAAGACGACGTCCCCGAAGTCCGCCTGCACGGCCGCGGTCAACCGCTCGTAGGCCGGCGCCGCATCGGGGCCGAACCGGGTCACGATCTCCAGCTCGCCGTCCCGCAGGCAGGTGGTGACCTCCAGCCCGGTGATCTGGTCGTCGATGCGGCGGAGGGTGGCGGCCAGCTCCGACTCCGGGGTGCCCCACAGCCGCAGCGTCTCCTGCCGCAGCTCCGAGGCCCCGGCCAGCACGGCCTGGACCGGTGCCGCGGCCACCGCCGCGGGCCACATGCCCTGCAGCTCCGACGGCGGGCCTGGCAGGACCACCACCGGCGGGCCGATGCGACCCGCGGCGACCGGGACGACGAGGCCCGGCGCGGTGCCGACCGGCTCCAGCACGGTGGCCCCCTCGGGCACCCGGGCCTGTTTGGCCACCCCGGCCGCGGTGGACTCCGGGTCCGCCCGCCAGTTACGGCGGGCCATCAGCCGCTCGACGATGGTGCCGATCCGCTTCTCGAGGTCGGGGTCGACCGCCGACGGGCGGCCCTGCGCGTCACCGACGACCTGGGCGGTGAGGTCGTCGGCCGTGGGCCCCAGGCCACCGCTGGTGAGAACCAGGTCGACCCCGCTGCCGGCCAGGAACCCCAGCGCCGCCCGCAGGTCCGCGGGGCGGTCGCCGACGACCACGACCGATGCGACGTCCACGCCGAGGATGCGGAGCTGCTCGGCCAACCATGGGCCGTTGCGGTCGCTGACCCGGCCGGTGAGCACCTCGGTGCCGGTGACCACGATCCCTGCGCGCACTGTCACGGGCCGACCCTAGGTGGCCGCGATGCCCGGGGCAGACCGGCGCGGCCCCGCACAGGTGCGCGGTTGCGGACGGCCGCGCCGTTACGGTGGCGCCATGAGCCAGCCGCACCCGCCGCGTCCGGAGGACCAGCCGGCGCAGCAGCCCAACGACCCGCAGGGGCCGCGCACCCAGGAGATCCCGGTGGTCCAGCCGGAGCCGCCGGTCGAGGCGCCCGCCCCACCGGCTCCCGGACCCGCCTTCAGCACCGAGGCGGGCTGGCACCCGGGCGGGGCGCCCACGTCCCCGCCGGAGCCGATGACCGCGCCGCCGCCGCCCGTGCCGCCGGCGCAGATGTCCCCACCGTCGTTCCGCCCGCAGCCCGTCCCGCCGGAGCAGGTGTGGCCGCAGCCGGCCGCGGCCCCGGAGGAGCCG
>JAOPUQ010000410.1 GCA_025963425.1 Modestobacter sp.
CCGCGAGTCGCGCCACTCGGCGTCCTCGGGTGGCGGCGGTGGGCGCCGTCCGCGTCGGGACGGCGACCGCCCCGGCGGCTTCGGTGGCCCGCGCCGTCCGGCCGGCGACCGCGAGCGCACGTACGGAGACCGCCCTGCGGGCGAGCGCTCCTACGGCGACCGGGATCGTCCGGCCGGTGACCGCTCGTTCGGCGACCGCGATCGCTCGTACGGAGGCCGCCCCCAGGGTGAGCGCTCCTACGGCGACCGGGATCGCACCCCGGGTGGGGACTCCCGCGACCGCCGCCCCGGCGGCAACCGCGGCACCGGCGAGGGGCCCCGCGCAGGCGGTCGCCCCCCGCGTCCCGCCCGCTCGTACTGACGGCACGGCACACGGCCAACGGCCGGCTCCCGCACTGCGGGGGCCGGCCGTTGGCCGTTCCTGGGGTCCGCGTCCTCAGTCGCGGAACACCAGCACCGTCCCGACCGCGGTGACGACCTCGTCCCAGGCGCCGACGAGCACCGCGGCGTCCTCGGCGCGCAGGGTCGCGCCCGGCTCGGCCTCGCCGCGGGCGATCGCCTGGCCCAGCGGGGTGGTGCCGGCGAGCAGCTCCTCGACGCGGGACAGCCCGGCGTACTCCGCGACGTCGCGGGCGCCCTCCACCGGCTGCAGCAGCGCCCGGTGCTCCACCAGCCCACCGGCCCCGTCGGCCACCTCGCCGAGCACCTCGGCGAGCCCGGTCAGGTCGTAGCGGTCCTGGTCGGCCGGCAGCGGCAGGGTGTCGGTGTCGGCGACCTCGGCCCAGGAGGAGATCTCGGTCAGGTCGTGGTCCTCGTCGCCGGCGCAGAAGAGGGCCAGCGCCACCGGGTCGGGGAAGAGGAAGACCTGGCCGTCGCGGCCCAGGAAGCGGGCCCGGTCCTCGACGTAGCAGCGCAGCGTCACCCCGGAGCCCGCCGGGGCGACCAGCTCGACCGGCAGGATGCCGACGCCCTCCCAGAACTCCGCCGCGGCGGCCACCGCGGCCGGGGTGGCGGTCAACCGGCTGCCGCCGCGGATGGCGCGGGTGCCGGCGGTGGTGGCGTTCCCGGGCGCGGGGGCGGCGGAGCCCCCTGCCGGCCGGTCGGAACCGCGGACGGTCGCATCCGTGCGGGCGGCCGGGGCCGCGGTCCCCTCGACCTCGACGAGTTCGATGTCGTCGTCCTCGTCGTCGTCCTCGGTGCCCAGGTCGGCGCGCGCCTCGGCCTCCAGGGCCGCCGACGGGTAGTCCTGGACCTGCACGGTGCCCGCGCCGGTCCAGTCCAGGTGCTCGTCGAGCTCCTCGAGCACGTCCTCCCACAGCTCGTCGACCGTGGTGCCCAGGGCCACCCAGGTCTCCTCGCCGGCCCGGCCGACGAAGGCGTCGATGCCCAGGCCCAGTGCCGCGGACTCCGGCCGGGCGACGAGGTCGGCCACGGCCTCGAAGTCGGCCTCCACCTCGTCCTCGTCGTCGTCCTCTTCCTCGTCGTCGTCGCTGGTGTCACAGCACTCGGCCAGCCGGCCCACGATGTCGAAGACGGCCGCGAGCTCGTCGACGGCCCACCGGTCGGGGTTCTCGGCGACCACGTCGTAGACGCCGTCGAGGTCGAAGCGGTGGTCCTCGTCCGGCGTCAGGTCTGCCGCGCCGAGGGTCGCCACGACCGGCCAGACCGGGTGGTCGGCGAGGTCGTGGTCGGTGTTCACCCGGCAGAACGCGGCCAGCGCGGCGGGGGAGGGGAAGAGGTGGACCCGGGCGACCGGGCCGGCGTCATCGTCGTCGGCGTCGTCGTCGACGGTCGTGCTGCCGAGGAACGCCTGCCACTCCTCGCCGTCCTCCTCCCACGGGGGCGCCCAGAGCGTGTAGCCCGTGCGGTCGTCGAGAGTCAGCGCGATGGGGACGATGCTGGGCCTGGCCACGGGACGATCCTGCCCGATGACGCTGTGCGCCCGCAGGCCGGTGTCGGCCCCTCCCTGGCGTGCCCTGAGCTTGCGAAGGGCTCGGGGGAGGGGTCCTTCTTCAGACCCCCATCGGGTGCCAGACGGACTTGGTCTCCAGGAACGGCGTCATCCGCTGGAGGCCGGGGTCGGCGGTCCAGTCCGGCTCATCGGGGGCGGCCCGCAGGACCCGCTTGACCGTGCCGGCCGCGGAGCGTTCCAGCTCCATCGCCAGGGGGCCGGAGGTCCCGGCCAGGTCGATGCCGTCGACGTCGGCATGCTCGGCCAGCCACGGTCCGATCTCCGCGGCGTCGCCGGTCAGCAGGTTCACCACCCCGCCGGGGACGTCGGAGGTGGCCAGCACCTCGCCCAGGGTCACCGCGGGCAGCGGGCGGTCCTTGGAGGTCACCACCACCGCGGTGTTGCCGCCGGCCAGCACCGGGCCCAGCACGCTGACCAGGCCCAGCAGCGAGCTGCGCTGCGGGGCGAGGACGGCGACCACCCCGGTCGGCTCGGGCAGGGAGAAGCCGAAGTACGGGCCGGCGACGGGGTTGGCGCTGCCGAGGACGGCGGCCAGCTTGTCGGTCCAGCCGGCGTACCAGACCCACCGGTCGATGGCGGCGTCCACGGCGGCGCGCGCCCGGGTGGCCGACAGCCCCTCGCCGGCGGCGACCTCCTCGGCGAACTGCGCGGCGCGGCCCTCCATCACCTCGGCGACCCGGTAGAGCACCTGACCGCGGTTGTAGGCGGTGGCCCCGGACCACTTCCCGAACGCGGCCCGGGCGGCCACGACGGCGTCCCGGGCGTCCTTGCGGGAGGCCCACGCGGCGTTGGCCAGGAAGTGGCCCCGCGCGTCGCGCACCTCGTAGGTGCGCCCGGACTCCGAGCGGGGGAACGCCCCACCCAGGTACAGCTTGTAGGTCTTGCGCACGGCCAGCCGGTCACTCATCAGGAATCGCTCCTCAGGTACGCGGCGAGCCCCTGCCGGCCGCCCTCGCGGCCGTAGCCGGACTGCTTGTAGCCGCCGAAGGGCGAGGTCGGGTCGAACTCGTTGAAGGTGTTGGCCCAGACGACGCCGGCGCGCAGCCGGTGGGAGATCGCCAGGATCCGCGAGCCCTTCTCCGACCAGACGCCGGCGGACAGCCCGTAGGTGGTGTTGTTCGCCTTGGCCACCGCCTCGTCGGGGGTGCGGAAGGTCAGCACCGACAGCACCGGGCCGAACACCTCGTCGCGGGCGATCCGGTGGGCGGGGGAGACGTCGGTGAACACCGTCGGCTTGAACCAGAACCCGCGGGCGGGGAGCTCACCCTCGGGCTGCCACCGGTGCGCGCCTTCCGCCTCACCGACGTCGGACAACTCCCGGATGCGGGCCAGTTGCTCAGCCGAGTTGATCGCGCCCAGGTCGGTGTTCTTGTCCAGCGGGTCGCCGACCCGCAGCGTGCCGATCCGCCGCTGGAGGGACGCGACCACCTCGTCGTGCACCGACTCCTGCACCAGCAGCCGGGAACCCGCGCAGCAGACGTGCCCCTGGTTGAAGAAGATGCCGCGCACGATGCCCTCGACGGCCTGGTCGATCGGCGCGTCGTCGAAGACGATGTTCGCCGCCTTGCCGCCCAGCTCCAGGGTCAGCCGCTTGCTGGTTCCGGCGACGGCCCGGGCGATCGACTGGCCCACCTCGGTGGAGCCGGTGAAGGCCACCTTGTCCACGTCCGGGTGCGCGACCACGGCCCGGCCGGTGTCGCCGGCGCCGGTCACGATGTTGACCACGCCCGGCGGCAGGCCGGCCTGCCGGCAGACCTCGGCGAACAGCAGGGCCGTCAGCGGGGTGGTCTCGGCCGGCTTGAGGACGACGGTGTTGCCGGTGGCCAGCGCCGGCGCGATCTTCCACGCGAGCATGAGCAGCGGGAAGTTCCACGGGATGACCTGGCCGGCCACGCCGAGGGGGCGCGGGGCCGGCCCGAGGCCCGCGTGCTCCAGCTTGTCGGCCCAGCCTGCGTGGTAGAAGAAGTGCGCCGCAGCCAGCGGGACGTCGACGTCGCGGGACTCCCGGATGGGCTTGCCGTTGTCCAGGGTCTCCAGGACGGCGAACTCCCGGGCGCGCTCCTGCAGCAGCCGCGCGATCCGGAACAGGTACTTGCCGCGGTCGGCCGGACGCATCGGGCCCCAGACCCGGGTGAAGGCGCGGCGGGCCGCGTGCACCGCCCGGTCGACGTCGGCGTCGCTGCCGGTCGCGACCTCGGCGAGCACCTCCTCGGTGGCCGGGTTCAGCGTCTTCAGCGGGGTGCCGGTGCCCTCGGTGAACTCGCCGTCGATGAACAGCCCGTAGCTGGGGCGGATGTCGACGATCGAGCGCGACTCGAGGGCGGGCGCGTACTCGAACAGGCTGGTCATCTCAGTCCACGCTCACATGGTCAGGGCCCGAGTAGTGCCCGGTGCGGAGCTTCTGCCGCTGCAGGAGCAGGTCGTTGAGCAGGCTGGAGGCGCCGAAGCGGAAC
>JAOPUQ010000432.1 GCA_025963425.1 Modestobacter sp.
GCCGGGACCGCCGGCCGGGTGACCGGCCGGCTGCCCGACCTGCCGGCGAGCCGGCCCACCACGCCGGTGGTCGCGGTGACCGGCTACGAGCCCGGTGACCGGCTCGACGGGTGGTACGACGCCCTGCTGGCCACGGTCAGTGCCGCGGGGCCGGACGCCGCCACCGCCGCCCGCGCCGCCACCGAGCTGCTCACCGGCCTGCCGGAGGCCGGCGTTCCGCACGACGGCACGGAGGTCTGCGCCACGCTGCAGCGGATCGCCGGCGCCCTCGTCCCGGGTCGTCCGCCCGGCGACTGACTGGCGCGGGAGGGCCGGGCAGGAGGCCAGGCGTGCTTTCATGATCTCCCGACCGCCGGACCCGGCGGTCGGCAACACGTCCAGGGGAGGCGCCGGTGGCGGTCGAGGAGATCCACGCCGAGATGGTCTCCAGCGTGTGGAAGGTCCTCGTCGTGCCGGGCGCGGCGGTGTCCGCCGGCGACACGCTGGTCATTCTCGAGTCGATGAAGATGGAGATCCCGGTGCTCACCGAGCACGCGGGCACCGTCGGTGAGCTGCACGTGGTGGAGGGCGAGGTGCTCCAGGAGGGCGACCTCATCGCCACCGTCGTCGGCGGCTGACCTACTGCGCGCGGCAGGGAAGCCCAGCGGCCCGTCGCGCCGCTGGGCCCCCGTCATCTCCGTCGGCGGCGGTGCGCGAGGTCACCTGAGAACCGCCGCAGGGGCTCGGCCTAGGCTCGCCAGCACCATGAGCAGCCTCTCCGAACGTCTCACCCGTGGATCGGCGTCCAGCCCCTCCCAGGTGGACCACGCCCGCCGGCTGGTCGCCGACTGGCAGCTGCTGGCCGACCTGTCGTTCGCGGACCTGACCCTGTGGGTGCCCCTGCAGTCCGGCGCCTGGTGGTGCGTCGCCCAGGTGCGTCCGCTGACGGCGCCCACCAGCCAGCCCGAGGACCTGGTCGGCGCGGAGGCGACCGGTGTGTGGGCCGAGCCGCTGGCCCGGGCGCACCGGGAGAAGCGACCGGTCACCGAGGGCGAACCGGACTGGTCGGGTGCCAGCCCGCGGCGCCGCGAGGTCATCCCGGTGCGGCACGACGGGGTGGTGGTGGCTGTGCTGGCCAAGGACACCAACCTGGCCGCCACCCGATCGCCGTCCACGTTGGAGCTCACGTACCTGGACATCGCCGCCGACCTGTCGCTGATGGTCGCGGCGGGGACGTTCCCGCCCCGCATGCTCGAGGACGCCGAGATGAGTCCCCGCGTGGGCGACGGGCTGGTCCGGCTGGACTCCTCCGGCCACGCCGTCTACGCCAGCCCCAACGCGCTGTCGGCCTACCGCCGGATGGGGCTCACCGGGGACGTCGTGGGTGCGGATCTGGCCGAGGTGACCCGCGCGGCGTCGGCGGACCGGGTGGCGGGGGAGGCGGTCGCGGCGAGCATCGAGGCAGCGGTCGCCGGGCGGTTCCCCGAGCCGATGGACGTGGAGAACGACGCGGCGACGATGCTGGTCCGCGCGCTGCCGCTGCAGCCCCCCGGTGGGGAGGCGGGCGCGCTGGTGCTCGTGCGGGACGTGACCGACGTCCGCCGACGTGACCGGGCGCTGATGACCAAGGACGCCACCATCCGGGAGATCCACCACCGGGTGAAGAACAACCTGCAGACCGTCGCGGCTCTGCTGCGGCTGCAGGCCCGGCGGATGACCGAGCCCGCGGCCCGGGCCGCGCTGGAGGAGTCGGTGCGCCGCGTGGCGTCGATCGCGGTGGTGCACGAGACGCTGGCCGGCAGCCGGGAGGACGTCGTCGAGGTCGACGACGTGCTGGACCAGGTGCTGCCGATGCTGGGGGACGTGACCTCGGTGGGGCCGGCGGCGCGGATCCAGCGGGTGGGGCGGTTCGGGGAGCTGCCGGCGGCGGCGGCCACGCCGCTGGTGATGGCGGTGACAGAGCTGCTGCAAAACGCCGCCGAGCACGCCTTCGAGGACGGGGCGCCGGGAACGGTGGTCCTGCACGCCACCCGGGACGGCGACGACCTGGAGGTCCGGGTGTGCGACGACGGCCGGGGCCTACCGCCGGGCTTCGACCCCGCGGCCAGCACGGGGCTGGGCCTGCAGATCGTGCGGACGCTGGTGACCAGCGAACTGCACGGCACGCTGGCCATGGGAGCGCCGGAGGGTGGGGGACCGGGCACCGAGGCGGTGCTGACCCTGCCCGGGGCCGGTCGGCCGCGCCGGTGAAGGCGCGGCCGAGCCGCCGTCAGACGTGCGTCAGGCGGTACGGACCCGGGTGCGGGCGGTGCGGCGCTTGAGGGCGCGGCGCTCGTCCTCGGAGAGGCCGCCCCAGACACCGGAGTCCTGGCCCGAGCTCAGGGCCCAGTCCAGGCAGGACTGCACGACAGGGCAGCGACGGCACACGGCCTTCGCCTGCTTGATCTGCACGACCGCCGGACCCGTCGTCCCGATGGGGAAGAAGAGCTCCGGGTCCTCGTCGCGGCAGAGGGCGCGGTGGCGCCAGTCCATGGCCGTGTACTCCTTGATGTCGTCTACGTAGCGGTCACCGGTCGGGACCTGTTGGCAGGGCCGAACCGCTGGTGAACCAGCGGCGTGTCCGGCGTCCGCCTGCCTTGTTACCGGCAGGTTGCTTGCTTGTGATGCTTTCACGAGACGCCGGGCTGTCAAGCGCTTCTCGCTGTTCAACGGGCCTCGTGAGCAAGCTCACCACGGGGTGGCGGGGCTCGCCACTCAGTCCTACCCGCAGTCCGCGACTCCGGCATCACCCGGTCGGATGGAGTGCTGTGAGAACCCCCACCACGGGCGCGCCGGACCCTCAGACGACGACGCGGAGCGCCTCCGGCACCGAGCGCACGCGCAGGCCCGTGGCGGGCCCGAGATGGTCGCCGTCCAGCTGCCAGCCCTGCGGGCGGACGGCGGTGAGCTGGAGCTGGGTCAGGTCGTGCCAGCGGTGCACGCCCCGACCCCGGGCGTCAGGCCGGTCGGCCATCGTCTGCCGCAGGTGGTGCAGCATCCGGGCCACGCCCACCCGGCCCATCGCGAACACGTCCAGGCCGGCGTCGAGCGAGGCGTCCGGGTTGGGGTCGATCGGCCGGGTGCCCAGGTAGCTCCAGGGGCTCACGTTCGACACCAGGGTGAGGAACAGGCCGTCGACCGGCGGCTGCCCGGGGATGGTCAGTGTCATCGGCGGACAGCGCCGGTCCCGGCCGAGCAGGAAGCTGCCCACCCCGGACCGCACGTAGAGGGCCCCGCTAGACCGTCGTCCGCGGGCCCGCTGCGCCTCGACGCGGGCGATGACGTCGGCGTCGAAGCCGATGCCTGCGGCGAAGACGAACCAGCGCGGGGCGGTCCAGCCCTCGGGGGTCTGCGCCGACGCCGTGCCCAGGGACACCAGGCGGGTGCGGCCGGCGCGCAGCGAGTCCATGATCTCGCCGGTCGCCTCCACCGGGTCCCGGGAGCGGCCCAGCGCACGCGAGAAGACGTTGGTGGAGCCACCGGGGACGACCGCGAGGGCGGGCACCTGCGGGCCGGGCCCGTCGGTGAGCAGCCCGTTGGCCGCCTCGTTGACGGTGCCGTCGCCGCCCAGGGTGACCACGACGTCGACGCCCTCCGAGGCCGCCTGGGCGGCGAGCTCACGGGCGTGGCCGCGGTGCGTGGTCTCGGCGACGTCGACCTTCAGCTCGCTGGACAGAGCCCGGACCAGGACGTCACGCACCTTGCGGGTGGTGGTCGTGGCCGCCGGGTTCGCCACCAGCAGGGCACGCATGGCGACCAAGATAGCCAGCGGCCGTCGGGCGCCCGGCCGGGCGTCCTCCACGACCGCGGCCTCGCGCCGGCACTCCGGCGTAACCTCACCGTCGTGGCGGGTCGGGACGGCGGGACCCCGGACGGGCGTCGCGCCCGGCCCCGGGCGGAGGGGCTCCTCGGCGGTGCCGCGGAACCGGTCCGGCCCAGGGGCGGCCGGCCGCGGGGACGGGCGCCGGAGGCGGTGCGCCGGGCGGCGCTGGTCGTCGCCGTGGAGGCCGCCGCGCTGGGCGCCGTGGCCGTGGTGCTGCTCGTCCTCACTGTCACCAGCGACCCGGACAGCGTGGGTCGGGCGCTGGCCACGGTGGTCTACGTCGGCCTGGCCGCCGCGCTCCTGGCCGGCGCCGCCGTGGGGCTCTGGCGGGTGTCGGGCTGGTCCCGCGGGCCGGTGGTGGTGCTGCAACTGCTGCTGGCGGTGATCGGGTACTCGCTGGCCTTCCAGGCCGAACGGCCGCTGCTCGGCGTCCCGGTGCTGGCGCTGGTGGCCCTGGAGTTCTACCTGCTCGCCACGCCCGAGGCCCGGCTGGCCTTCCTGGAGCGCGACTCCGAGCGCTGAGGCACGTCGCCCAGCCTGGCTGCTCGGGCATCTCGAGCCGGCCGGAACTGTCGTACCCCCGTTCTGGGTTCGGGGTGTGTTCGAGGCCGGTGGGTTCGCGGTGGCGCCCGTCGATCCGGTGCTGCCCGCAGGCGTGGAGCCGGTGGGGTGGTTCGGCGGCGGTCGCGGTTGACGGATCTGCTGGAGCCGCGGGGTTTCGACGACGAGGGTGTGGCGACCGGGTTGGCCCGGGTCGAGGATGCGAAGTCGCGGTTGGCGGCGTATGAGTGGCGTGGGTGGTGCGGCTGGCGGAGCTGCGTCCTGATCACCTGGACCTGCGGCCCGGTTCCCGCGGAGCGGAGGGTGGGGGTCGGGGCGGGCGTTCCCCGGTGTCTCGGAGTTCTTCGTCGACGAGTTGGTGCTGGTGCTGAACTGCTCCCGCCGCTACGCCCGGTCCCTGGCCGACACGGCGTTGGCGTTGCGCGGGTTGCCGGGCACGTGGGCGGCGCCGGCGACGGGCTGATCGACTGGCCGCGGGCCCGGGCGTTGGCCGGCGGGCTGGGCTGGCAGACCCCGCAGGTCGGTGCCGGGGTGATCGCCGCCTGCGGGGCGGAGCTGCTGCCGGGCGCGGCCGGGTTGTCGATCCACCGGCTGCGGTCGACACCGATGCGCGGATGGCCCAGGCCGACGGCGATGCCCGGCCGATCGGGCAGCTGCGGGCCGGGGTGCTGGCCGACCTGATCCTGCGCCCCCGGGACACGACCCGGCCGCCGGTGACCGCTGCGCCCGGCGGTGGGGGAGTCGAGGCGGCGGAGGTGGACGGGGGAGCCGATCACCGCCACGCACCTGCGGGAACTCCTCGCCGAGTTGGACGCGGTCTGCCCGGATGGGCTGCGGGCACCGGCCGGCGGCAGCCTGAGCATCGCGCTGGTCGACCGGGCGCCGGGGCGCTGCGGGCCACGGTCAGCCGCCCGGAGCCGGAACGGCGGGTCCGCCGCGGCTGCCCGCGGCACCCGCGTGCCGACATGTCGACCGAGCCCGGTGCCGACATGTCGACCGGCTGCTCGTGTGCGGTGCTGGACCGGCCACCACCGGTGCACCGGTACACGCCCACCCCGGCACACGCCACCGACGCCGACCACGTGACCGCCTGGTCCGATGGCGGCGCCACCGCCTGCGCCAACCTGTGCTGCCTGTGCCGGCGCCGCCACCGGCTCAAGACCCAGGCCCGGGGCTGGCGGTTCGTGCTGACCGCCGACGGCGACCTGATGGCCACCACCCCCAGCACGGTCACCCGCATCACCCGACCACCCGGCATGCACCACCCCGCGCCACGGGCCGTCCCGCCGGCACCACCGCCCCCGGCGGCGGCACCCGCGGCGGAGGAACCACCGCCGTTCTGAGGGCCGCCTGACCGGTGCAGGTCAGGCGGCCGGTCAGACCAGCTCGATGACGTCCTGGATCGAGTCGCAGACCCGGCCCGGACGGAACGGGAAGCGAGCGACGTCGGCGGCGCGGGTGGAGCCGGTGAGCACCAGCACGGTGTCCAGCCCGGCCTCGATGCCGGCGATGATGTCGGTGTCCATCCGGTCGCCGACCATCGTCGTGGACTCCGAGTGCCCGTCGATCCGGTTCAGGGCGCTGCGGAACATCATCGGGTTCGGCTTGCCCACGAAGTACGGCTCCGCGCCGGTTGCCTTCGTGATCATCGCCGCCACGGCCCCGGTCGCGGGCAGCGGGCCGTCCGGCGAGGGCCCGGTGGCATCGGGGTTCGTGGCGATGAACCGCGCTCCGCGCTCGACCAGCCGGATGGCCCTGGTGATGCTCTCGAAGCTGTAGGTGCGGGTCTCGCCCAGCACCACGTAGTCCGGGTCGGTGTCGGTCAGCGTGTACCCGACCTCGTGCAGCGCCGTCGTCAGTCCGGCCTCCCCGACGACGTACGCGGAACCGCCGGGCAACTGCGAGGACAGGAAGTCCGCGGTCGCCAGCGCCGAGGTCCAGATGAATTCCTCGGGCACCTCCAGACCGCTGCGGGCCAGCCGGGCCGACAGGTCACGCGGGGTGAAGATGGAGTTGTTGGTCAGCACCAGGAACCGGCGCTGCCGGTCGACCAGCCGCTGCAGGAACTCCGCCGCACCCGGCAGCGCCTGCCCCTCGTGCACCAGGACGCCGTCCATGTCGGTCAGCCAGCACTGGGACTCGCCACGCTCGGTCGCCACACCCCCATCCTGCCGTCTCCGTCGGTCGGGAGGCGGCAGCGAGGGATCAGCGGTGAACCGGGGGAGGGGGCGCCTTCTCACACCCGCGCCCTCTTCCGTCGCGGTCTCTGGCCCTCTGGTGACACGGGAGGACTCCCGGCCGCTGGAGCGGTTGGCGGACGGCGGGAGCGCCCCGGGGTCAAGGCCAGTCGGTCAGCACCTCGGCTCCGTAGTGCGCGGCGAGCGTGACGACCCGCTGCACATCGAGCTCCGGCAGATCGGTCGGCAGCCTTCGGCTGGGGGCTGGCTCCCCCAGTTCGACGAAGAAGGACTCCAGGCCACCGGGTGTGACCAACGTCAGCACGCGGACCTCCTCCGTCTCGAGCGTCAGTAAGTGGGGTACGTCGCGTGGGCAGAAGACGAAGGAGCCGGACGTGCCGGAGAGCCAGTCGTCACCCACGCGAACCCGCAGGGCTCCCTCGAGGACGAAGAACGACTCATCCTCGCGGTGATGCACGTGCGGCGGGGGCTCGTCGCCCTTGCGGATCACCGCCTCCATCAGGCCGAAGGAGCCACCGGTCTGCTCCGCCCCGGCCAGTACGGCGACCAGCTCACCCGCGGACACGTAGGTCGGGGCCTCGCTGACGTTGATGGCGAACGGCGATCGCGGCACGTCGCACCTCCGAGGGGCCAGAGCGTCGTCGGGACCGCAACTGTGGCACCGTCCGAGCGAGCGGTCGAGAGCTCGGCCCGTCGCGCGCTACCCGGTTCGGCGGTCGGCGGCGAACCGGGGCAGTGCGTCGTCGGTCAGCCGGAAGACCGTCCACTCGTCCATCGGCTCCGCCCCGGCGGCCCGGTAGAACTCGATCGACGGGGCGTTCCAGTCCAGCACCGACCACTCCAGCCGGGAGTACCCGCGCGCCACGCACACCTCGGCGAGCGTCCGCAGGAGCTCGCGGCCGAACCCGCTCCCGCGGTGCTCGGGCCGCACGTAGAGGTCTTCCAGGTAGATGCCGTGCGTGCCCCGCCAGGTGGAGAAGTTCAGGAACCAGACCGCGAA
>JAOPUQ010000499.1 GCA_025963425.1 Modestobacter sp.
GAGGGCTGCCGGCGCGGGCGGCGACCCGGTGGGCGGCGCGGCCGGCGGGTTCATGCGGCCGGCCCCGGGTGCACCCGGTGGTCCGGGGCGTAGCGGGCCGCGAGGCGGGCGAGCGCGACGGCCGCACCGAGGAGCCCCAGGTCGCGCAGCGCGACATCGTCATAGCCGGGGATGGTCGCCAGGTCCACGATGATGCCGGCCAGCCACGCGGCCACCAGCCACGCGCCGAACCGGGGCACGGCCGTGACCGCGACACCGGCGACCACTTCCCCGACGCCGACGGCGTACATCGCCTGCTGCGCCGTGCCGGGCGCGATGCCGTCGATCCCGGGCGCGAGGTAGCGCGGCCAGTCGGTGAGCAGGTTGGTGGCCTTGTCCAGCCCGAACACGATGGGCGCCACGGTGAACACCGTCCGGAGCACCACCAATGCCTGGCGGGCGGGATCGGCCGGGATGGTCCGGGAGGGCAGCAGCGGGGTGTGCATCGGTCCCCCTTCTAAAAGAAAAGACTCTTAGGAGTAGAGACCTGCGTCACACGGGTGTCAACCCCTCCGTACGGCGGGCGCGACGACCGGGGAACTGCGAGAGCTGGACCCGCAGCAGCTGCCTGAACACCTGTGGGCCCTCGCGCTCACGTCCTCGGAGCGCGGTCGAGGCGGACGCAGCTCCGGTCCTCGGCCGGGTCCAGTCGCGCGACGAGCCTGGTCGACCGCAGGCCCTCGAGGATCCCCTCGAGCAGGCGCAGGTTCATGCCGCAGACCAGAGTCGTGTGTCGCCGTGCCAGCGCGTGGAAGGGGCAGTTGGCCAGGGTGACGGAGTCGCCGTCCAGCCGGGGCTCGAAGCCGTGCGTCTCGAGCACGCGGAGGACGGCGTCCTGGCCTCCACGGTCCGGATCCGGATCGACCGGCCCGGCCTGCTCACCCAACTCCCTGCCCCGCGCGCGGGCGCATCGGTCGAGAACGACGCGCGGCGGGTCACCGGATCCGTCCGCCTCGGCGATCGCCGCGGCGAGGAGGTCACCAGCCAGGTCGTAGTGACGCTCGGGCAGTGACACGACCACGGAGCACGCCGCGCGCCGGTACACCTTCGACGGGCGCCCCGCGCCAGGTCCGGTGCGACCGGTCCGGCGTTCGAAGCCCACCGCCAGGAGTCCCTCGTCGACAAGGCGATCGAGGTGGAAGGCCGCCGTCGCCCGCGGCACCCCTAGTGCTGCCGCCGCCTCGTCCCGGCTGACCGGCCTGGGCTGGCGGATGACATGGTCGTAGAGGCCGCGGCGGGTCGGCTCGGCCAGTGCGGCGACCGCGACCACCTGCGCGCTGCGCTTCGCATCCATGACCGGAAGTCTAGAAGCAACATCCGCTTTCCAAACACGGGGAGCCGTCGTCCGCCGCGGCGGCTGCAGCCCCCAGGAAGGTCGTCGGCCTACGCCACACTGCCGACCGAGCATTCGTCAGAATCTCGACGTGGCATCCGTATCCGGCGAGCCGGCTGATGACCGAAGGGGCTGCTCATGGGGTCATGAGGCCGTTGGATGTAGCTCGACGCCCCTGGGTTCACGTCCCCCTCGGACACAACGGAACACGTAGCTGCGCGCAGGTCGGTCGCCCGTCGGCTCCTTCGCAGGGCGGCCCGGAGCACTCGTGATCCAGATGTGACAAGGGAACCTCTCGGGCGTCCCCGGGGCCGCCTCTAAGCAGCGGGCCCGGGGACGTGGTCAGCGAACGGGCTCGATCGGCGTGAGGACGCCCACCGCACGTTCGATGACCTCGGCGGCCTCCAGGCACAGCAGCTCCTGGAACCGGTCGCCGAGGATCTGCACGCCGACCGGCAACCCGCCGGTGATCCCACCGGGGACCACGGCGGCCGGCAGACCGAGCAGGTTGGCCGGCATCACGGGGCGGAGCAGTCGCATGGTCGCGGCCGCCGTCTCAGCGCTCGTGATGTCGAAGCCGTGGGCGAAGGCCGGCTGGCTCCACACCGGTGAGACCACCAGTGGGTACTGCGCCAGGAACTCGCTCCACAGCCGGGCGATCGTGCGCCGCTCGACGAAGGTCCGGACCACGGTCGCGACCGTCGACTCGGGATACAGCGGGTCGATGAAGTCGAGGAAACGCAGGCCGTCGGGCCCCATCAACTGCTGCAGCAGCGGGCGCAGGGCCCGCACGTCGGCCATCAGAAACCGCCCCCAGACGTCGATCGCCTCCTCGTACATCGGCGGGACGATCTCCTCGACCTCGTAGCCGGCGGCCTGCAGGGTGTCCGCCGCGCGCCGCACCACTCTCTCGACCCCCGGATCGGTGTCCCCGCCCGGCGGCGCGGCGATGAGGGCGACCCGCAGCGGACCCGCCGGGCGCGGCAGCTCCAGTGGCACCGGCACGGTGGTCGCGTCGCGCACGTGCGGGCCGGCGATCACGGAGAGGCCGAGCCGGACGTCGGCTACCTGGCGGGCCATCACCCCGTTGACCTGCATCAGCTGCACGCTCAGGCCGGCGTCGAAGGGCTCGTTGGCGTGCGCCTCGGGCACCCGGCCCGTAGTGGGCTTGATCGAGGCGATCCCGCAGGCGTGCGCGGGGTTGCGGAGCGAACCGCCGATGTCGTTGCCGATGCCGAGCGGGCTCATGCCGGCGGCCAGCGCCGCCGCCTCACCGCCGCTGGAACCGCCGGAGGTGACCGTGGGATCCCACGGATTGCGGGTGAGCCCGTGGAGGCTGGAGTCGGTGTGGATGCGCAGCGCGAAGTCGGGCATGTTCGTCCGACCGATCGGGATCGCACCCGCCGTACGAAGCCGCTCGACGAGCGGGGCGTCCTGGGCGGCCACCGCCTCGGCGAGTGCGGGGATGCCGTCGGTCGTCGGGGTGCCGGCGACGTCGACGTTCTCCTTGATGGTGCAGGGCACGCCGTGCAGGGGGCCCAGCGGAGCACCGTCGGCGACCGCCCGGTCTGCTTCACGGGCGGCCGCCCGAGCCTCGTCCCGCAGGACCCGCACCACCGCGTTCAGGTGTGGGTTGACGGCGTCGATCCGCTCGAGATGAGCGTCCACCACCTGTTGTGAGGTCACTGTCCGGTTCGCGATCAGACGGGCGAGCTCGGCTGCTCCGTAGCGCCACAGCGGCTCGGTGGCACCGGTGCGGTCAGGCGTCGTGGTCATCGGCGGTGATGTCCAATCAGAGGAGAGGTCGAGCGGGATGAACGGCAGCGACGTGCGGACCAGCGGTGGAGAGGGTGGGACACCGGCTGCCAGACCGGCGCGGGCGGGGAGTCGCCGGCTGCCCGGGGAGGACGGACGGGTCTCTCGATCCTCGGATCCAGCGCCCTCGGCCCTCGTACGCACTCACGGTGACCGCAGCTCGGGCCCGGCGTGCTGGTCGAGTCCCCGACCGCCAGACACGCCGCCGGCTCTCCGACAGCTCCCGTCCCCACTCCGCGGACCCCAGCAGGCCGTCGGCGCGGCGTGGATCCAGAGTCACGCCGGCGTGTCCACCTCCGGCACGAGGCCCTCGGTGCCCTCGCCGATGGCCTGGGCCGCCGCGCGGACCGACTCGATGATCGTCTGGTAGCCGGTGCACCGACAGATGTTGCCGGCCACCGCCTCCCGGATCTCCGCGTCGCTGGGCTCGAGGGTGCGGGCCAGCAGTTGGCGCGCCGCGAAGATCTGGCCAGGGACGCAGAAGCCGCATTGGAAGCCGTCGTTGTCCCAGAAGGCCTGCTGCAGCGGGTCCAGCCCTCCTCCGTCCGGGCCGACGCCCTCGAGCGTGATGATCTCGGATCCCTCCGCCGCCGGCGCCAGGACGAGGCAGGACTTGATCGCCTTCCCGTCCAGTTCCACGGTGCAGGCCCCACAGTCGCCGTTGAGGCAGCCGATGTGGGTGCCCTTGAGCCGGAGCTGCTCGCGGAGCACCTCCACGAGCAACTGCCGGTCCTGGCACACCACCCGGCAGGGCCGGCCGTTCACCGTCAGGGACAGCTCCCTCGTCGGGATGGCGGACTCGGGAGCGGTGGTCGTGGGCAGTGCCTCGGTCATCGGTTCTCCTCGGCTCGTTGCAGGGCGCGTCGCAGCACGACGCCGGCCACCGTGCGGCGGTAGTCCCCGGGTGCCAGCTCGTCGTCCCACGGCTCGGGCACCTGGGCGGCCACCCAGCCGTCGACCTCTGCGGCGGGGACGGCGAGATCGCCGTTCCCGTCCAGCAACGGGGCGAGATCGAGCCGCAGCGGCACGGCGCTCACGGCTCCCAGAGTCACGGTCGCACCGGTCAGCGACCCGTCGGGGTCCGGCAGCACGGCCGATGCCGTGGCGATGGGCCAACTGCCCTCGGCGAGCTTGAACTTGTAGTAGCCGATCCGATCCGGACGCGTGGGCACGCTGACCGCAACGAGCAGTTCCCCCCGTCGCGCGGCCACCCGGAAGGCGTCGACGAAGAACTCGCCCGCCGGCAGAGTGCGCCCGCCTTCCGGTCCGTGCAGGTGCATCTGGGCACCGAGGGCGACCAGCACCCCCGGCATGTCCGAGGACGGGTTGGCGTAGCTGGCCGAGCCGCAGACCGTGCCTTGGTTGCGGATCTGCGGCCCGCCGGTGATGCCGCCGGCCGCCACTTGGAGCAGCTGGGCCGCCCCGGGGAACGGGGGTGCGCTCAGCACGTCGGCGTAGCTGACCGAGGCGCCGATCCGCAGCTCCTGGTCCGTCCCCGAGAGCTCATCCAGACCGAGGCGGCGCAGGTCGACGACGTGGTCGAGGTCGCGTTCACCACGGGTCAGGCTCGGGACGAGCACCGTTCCACCGCCGACCACGGCAGCTCGCTCGCCGTGGGCGGCGAGCAGTGCGGCCGCCTCCTCGAGATCACCGGGGGCATGGTGCCGCAAGGCCGTGCGGATCATGGACGAATCCTCTGGTCGGTGAGGGCACGCAGCACCCGCGGCGCGCTGAGCGGCATCTCGTGCACGTGCACCCCGAGCGGGAGCAACGCGTCGTTGACGGCGTTCGCGATGGCACCGATGGCACCGGACACACCGCTCTCGCCGCCGCCCTTGACTCCGAGCAGGGCGAAGGGCGACGGGGTCTCCCGGGACCGGGTCTCGATCCACGGCAGGTCGGGTGCCCGGGGCACGAGATAGCGCTTGAGGGAGTCGCTGCGGAGCCGGCCGTCCGCGCCGTAGACCGATTCCTCCCACAGCGCGCCGCCGATCCCCATGGCGATCGCGCCCAGGAACTGGCCGCGCACGAACATCGGGTTGATCACCGTGCCGCAGTCGTGCACCCCGGTGTAGGAGAGCACCGTGACCTTCCCGGTCTCGCGGTCGACCTCGACCGTGGCCACGTGCGCGGAGTAGGCGTAGGAGGGATAGACCGACACCCGGCCTGCCTCGTCGGGGACGAGATGGACGTTCTCGGGCGAGTAGGTCCTGGTCGACTCCAGCTGGCTCTCGTCGATGCCCAGCCCCACGCCGCCCAGGGTCATGACGGCGTTGACCACCTCGGGCAGCGGGAGCCGCTGCCCGGACGCAGTGTCGATGAGGTGACCATCGGCGAACGAGCAGTCCTCCACCCGGGTCTTCAGCAGATGCGCCCCGGCCTGCGCCAGCGTCGCCCGGACGTCCCGGGCGGCGAGCACGGCCGCCGCGCCGCCGACCGTGAGGGAACGGCTGCTGAAGTTGCCGTATCCGTACGGGCACAGGTCGGTGTCGCCCTGCACGACGCGGACGTCGTCCACGCCGATGCCCAGTTCGGCGGCGACCATCTGGGCGATCCCGGTCTCGTTGCCGCTGCCGGGACTGGTGACCCCGGTCAGGACGGTCGCCCCACCGGTCCGGTCGATCCGGACGGTGGCCGTGTCATGCCCGCGGACCAGCGAGCCGGCCAGGTCGGCGCCCTCGGGGGCGAGCTCGAAGCCGATGCCGATACCCAGCAGCCGGCCGTGGGCCCGGGCCGTGGTCTGCTCCGCGCGCTGCCCCTCGTAGTCGGCCGCTTCGAGAACCTCCTCCAGCACCGCGTGGTATTCACCGCTGTCGATGTGCTTCATGGCGGTCCAGTACGGCATGGCGTCAGCGGGGATGAGGTTCCGCCGACGAACCTCGGCGGGATCCATCCGCAGCCGCTGCGCGACCAGGTCCACGACCCGCTCCATCATCAGCGTCGCGGACTCCTTGCCGAAACCACGCGCCCCGTTCCAGGGGGCCTTGTGGGTGGCCACCACTGCGACCTCGACGTCGTAGTGGGTGATCTTGTAGGGCCCCGGCACGGTCAGCCCGGCCACGAACGCCTGCGCCCAGCCGCCGCTGGACCCCAGGGCGCCCACGTTCGCCAGGATGCGGTCCTGGAGAGCCAGGATGGTGCCCTCGGCGTCGAAGCCCACCTCGAAGCGGTGCAGGTACTCCCGCGCGCCCACGAGAAGTGACTCCTCGCGGCTCTCGAGCCACTTGACCGGCGCACCGGCGCGGCGGGCAAGGAGCGCGACCAGCGCCTCCTCGGGGTAGCTGTGGAACTTGTGGCCGAAGCCGCCGCCCAGCCGGGTGGCCACTACCCGGACCTGGTGCTCCCCGATCCCGAAGACCTGCGCGAGGTGCGAGCGCAGGGGATGCGGATTCTGTGTCGAGGCGTGCATGGTCAGCCTGCCGTCGGGTGACCATGCGGCGACGTACCCGCGGGTCTCCATCGGCGTCGTCTGGTACCGCTGGATCGAGATCTCACCGGTCAGGGTGTGGGGCGCGCCGGCGAGCGCCGCGGTGGCGTCCCCCTCCATGAAGGGCAGCCGCGCGACCGCGTTGTCCTCCCAGCCCTCGAAGACCCGGGGAGCCTCCGGCGCCAGCGCCTGCTCGGCGTCCAGCACGAACGGCAGGGTTTCGTAGTCGACGACGATGTCGCGCAAGGCTGCCTGCGCTTCGTGCAGGCTCTCTGCCACGACCGCGGCAACCGGCTCACCGGCGTAGTGCACGGTGTCGACGGCCAACGGATGGAAGTCGGTGCTGCGGCCCCCGACCATGGCCGGGTTGTAGAAGTGCGGGATGGGCTGGGTGGCTGCCGCCGCCTCCGCTCCGGTCAGCACCACCCGGACCCCCGGCCGGGCCTGCGCAGCAGAGGTGTCCATCCGCAGGATCCGGGCCGCGGGGTGCGGGCTGCGCAGCAGGGCAGCGTGCAGAACGCTGCCAGGGAACTCGATGTCGTCCAGATACGCACCGTGACCGGTGAGGATCAGATCGCCGTCCTTGCGCCGGACGGACCGGCCCACCGGTGAGCCGGCCGCCGTTGCGGGTGCCTCCGGGGTGAGGGTCATGCCGAGACTCCCGTCTTCGCGCCGGCCATCGTCGTAGCCGGCTGCTCGACCGGGGCGAGGCTCGAGGCCACGCCCATGCCGGTGATCCAGGCCGGCACCGGTTCGTACGCCGTCCAGGTCAGCGCGCCGCCCCAGGCCGCAGCAGCAGCCCCCCACGTCCGCACTTCCAGCGCGCCGGGACCGGCGACGGCCTCGACGTCCTCCCGGTCCAGCTCCCCCAGCACGGCAGGGTCGTGCCTGAGCCGGTCGAGCAGCGTCCGGTCCCACTCATCGTTGATCCGACCGGTCGACCGGCCCCGGGCGATCTCCTTGGCCCGCTCCTGGCGGGTCGGTTCCAGCTCGGCGACCCGCGGGCGGCCGTGGATGAGGAAGTCGCGCCACTCGGGGGTGATCGAGGGGTCCTCGGCGGAGATCGAAGCAGGCCAGTGGGACAACCCACCGGAGCCGAGGACCAGCACACGTGCGGAGCTGGTGGCCGTCCCGATCGCGCGTCCGACGGCGGATCCGAACTCGAAGCACCGCCGGAAGCTGGGCAGCGGCGGGCAGCCGGAGTTGACGATGACCGGCACCATCGGGACGTCGAGCGCCGGGAACAGCTTCGAGTAGACCTGGGCGAGTCCGTGGTCGATGCCCAGGTCGAGCGATACGGCCGGGTCGAAGCCCTGCGCGGTGACACCGTCGAAGATCTCCCGGGCCAGCGGGGCGGCCAGCGGCAGCTCTCCGCTCGGCGTGCCGTAGTCGCCCACGCCGGTCACCCGCTCCACCCCGATGCAGAACGGCGGCATGCAGTCGTAGAACAGGTTGCGCGCGTGGTCGGGGCCGAACACGACGACGGCATCGGGTGCCAGCCTGGAGACGGCATCGCGGAGTTCGCCCACCACGGCGTCGAACTGCCCACCGGGCTCCTCCGGTGTCCGGGCGGGTGCGATGTTCCAGAACGGTGAGTGGGACAGGGCGATGCAGCCGACGACGATGGCCATCGTGGTCCTTTCCGGGCAGAGCTCCGTCAGGCGGCGGTGCCACCGATGAGAACGAAGGCGACGAGACACGGTTCGTTGGAGCGGTTGGACCAGAAGTGGTTCGTTCCGCGCTGGATCAGCACGTCGCCGGCCTTCATCTCCCGTTCGTCGGCGTCCATGACCGACCAGATGGAGCCGCGCAGCACGATCGCGTAGTCCAACGACGCCGTGCTGTGGAACATCCGGGCGCGGACGTCCCCGCCGTTATCCCAGCGGCTGTCCGGCGGGAACTCCACGACGCGGAAGACCGAGCCCTCCGCCGGCGGCGAGATGCTCACCGGGCCGCCCAGTCCGTCGTCGGCGGGCCCGGCGTTGTCGACCGGCACCTTCTCGTGCCGCCAGAAGTCGGTCATCGCGAAGGTCGGGGTGTCGGCGATGACCTGGACGTGCGGGCACTCGTCGTCGGACACGATGGTGGAGCGGCCGTACTCGTCCAGACCGGTGACGAGACGGCGGAACCGCTGCACGGACGGCGCGACCTCGATCGGCCGTTCGGAGAGCGGGATGTTCTCTGGCATGCTCGCGACTCCTGCGGGTGTGGCGGGCGGACTAGGGCAGCAGGGACAGGCCGCCGTCGGCGACCACGACCTGACCGGTGACGTAGGTGGCGCGCATCAGGGCGACCACCAGCTCCGCGACCTCCTCGGGCTGGCCGGTCCTGCGCAGGGGCGCCTTCTCGGCGATCTGGTTCCGGAACTCGTCCCAGTCCTGCGTCCACCGGGTTTCGATGAAGCCGGGAGCCACCGCGTTGACCCGGATCTCCGGGCCGAGGGCTCCGCCGAGCAGTTTGCACATGTGGTGGACGGCGGCCTTGCTGACCGCGTAGGGGATGCTGCTGCCGCCGACGTCGACTCCGGCCAGGGCACCGATCACCACGAAGTTGCCGCTCCCGCTCGCGCGCAGCAGCTTCTCGGCGGCCTGGACGAAGTGCCACGGACCGAGCACGTTGAGTCGGAGGATGCCGTCCCAGACGTCATCGGTCACGGCGTGGATGTCCGGATGTGGGATGCGCGCCGTCCGGCCGGCGGCGTAGACGACCGCATCCAGGCGGCCGTGTTCGGCCTCGACGCTGGCGACCACGTCGGCTGGCGCCCCGGGATGATCGAGATCGGCCTGGATGAACCGGCCCCCGTCGAGTTCGGCTGCCAGAGCGGCGCCCTCGTCCACGGTCTTCGAGCTGACGACGACTACGCGGTACCCCTCCCGGTCGAGCCTGCGGGAGACCGACGCCCCGATCCCGGTCGAACCGCCGGCCACGATCGCCACGGGCCGGCCCTGAGGCCGTGCTGTTGAGCCCATGCGGCAATGACTCCTTCACGAGAAACGGCTGCCAGGGCTGGTGCACCACCACTGGGCGGCCTGGCGAGTGCGGTGATCATGAGCGCCGGCACAGGTGCTGACAAGGTCGGCGTTCCACTCGACGGACACCCCCGCGACAAGGTCTTGTCGTAATGTGGATCACATGATGTCCTACTAGCGTGCTAGGAGGCCAGGTACCGGCGAATGTGCGTGCTGATGTGCTTCAGCAGGAACAGGGGCCCTCCGTCGCCCGCCGGCTGGTGCATGTGCTGACCGCTTTCCGCCCCGACGACCCACCCCTGACCCAGGCCGAGATCGCCAGGCGGACAGCCATCCCGCGTCCGACCGTGCACCGGCTCGTCCAGGAGCTCCTGCATGCCGGCCTGCTGGAGAAGGACGGCGCGAGACTTCGGCTGGGCATGCAGCTGTTCGAGCTGGGGTCGATGGCCCACCGCCAGCGATCGTTGAGGGAACTGGCGATGCCCGTCCTCAGCGACCTGCGCCTGAGCACTCGCCTGACCGTCCATCTGGCGGTGCTGGACGGAGCGGACGTGGTCTACCTGGAGAAGCTCTCCGGACGGGACGGTCCCCCGCTGCGCTCCCGTGTCGGCGGGCGGATGCCGGCCCACTGCACCGGCGTCGGCAAGGCCCTGCTGGCCGCCTCGCCCGCGCTGGTGGTGCGCCAGGCACTCGCCCGCGGGCTCAGTCGCCGCACCACCCGGACGACCATCGCGCCGGGTGTCCTGCTCCAGCAGTTGAGCACGGCACAGCGGGACCACGTCGCCTTCGACCACGGGGAATCGCACACCGACGTGGTCTGCGTGGCGTCATCCGCGCTGAATGACGACGGCACCCCCCTGGCTGCCGTCTCGGTCAGCGGTTGGGGTCCGCGTGTCGATCTGCACCGGGTCGCTCCGATGGTCCGCACGGCCGCCGCCGAGATCGCTCGGCACGCCAGCGCCCGCGCCGCGGGGTGACCCCGCATCGAGTCGCGCGCCCCGGCCGACAGCCCGGGGCACCCCGCGGAGGCTCCGCCGGCCTCCGCTGAGCCGGCGCCGCCCCGTCGCAGGCCCGATGGACGCCGCCGCGGTGGCGCGTGCCGGCGGGAGCGACGTGGTGGGTATCCGAGGACGCGGGGTCCTGGCCGCCCCGGCGGCCGGTTGACGCTTGCCGACGCCGAGTGCCCCCGGCGCCCGTCCTGCGAGACACTCCGCGCGTCACGCCGTTCGCGCGGTCAGTGCCCTCAGCAACTCGGCCCGGTGCAGGTCGGCCACGGGTGCGAGCAGGTCCGGGTGCCGCAGCAGCGCCGCCGCAGCAAGGTCACGTGCCGACGGGCTCACCAGCGGACCGTCGAGCGGCTCCCCCGCCGCGGCCGCTGCCGCGACCGCGAGGGCTAGGTCACCGAGCAGCACCGCCGCCCAGCTGACCACGACCTCGTCCACCCAGGTCCGCCACGGCGCGGCCTCGACAGGGTGAGCGGTGAGATCCGCTCCGGTCAACCAGTCCAACCGCTCGCTGCCGCCCGGGCCGCACAGCTCCACGAGCGCGTCGTCCTCATCGGTCGGGTAGCGCAGTCGCGCGCCGATCGCCACCGCCTCGCGTGCCTGCCACTGCGCGCTCACTGCGGCGAAGGGGTCGGCGGGAGCTGGGAACGCGGTCAGCAGCCACTGCGCGCTCGCCGCCACGACGCCGTCACGGTGCTCATTCAAGACATCACCGATTGTGAGCGAATGAAAACCGGATGTCACGAAGGACTTCGTCACACCCAGAGACATGAGCAGCATCGTCGTCGCATCGTGCGCTGCAGCGGCAAACGTCGGGCCCGAGTGCACGTCGCGGTGCAGGCTCAGCGCAGCATCAGGCGTGTGCGCAGGCAGCATGTCGCACCGCGGAGACCACCGATGCGGTTCCGTCGCGCATCGACATGCGCTGGGTGAGTGCCGACCGCCGGGACGCCGCCACAGATCCCGGCATACCGCCACCGCACCGGCTGCTCCCTCCTTGCCTGCCGCCGCGCCGGCCGACCATGGCTCAACGAGCCGCCAAGCGACTACCCGGCCGACTCGACGGGCCGGTGGCCGTCGCAGACGACGTCGCGACGTTCCCGGCGGCTGCGCCACGGCCCGGGAGCGTTCGGCGGCTCTGGTATCGCCCCGGTCGATACCTCTGACGCCGACGGCTTCTCCGTGGCCCGCCGTGGATGGCCGCTGGTCTGCACGTGGTTCGAGTCGCCGCCAGCCGAGCGGTCATCCCTCAGAGGGAGAGAGATCAAGTCTGCCGCCGTAAGGCCGACTTCTGAGACAGGAGAACTCCCGGTGTTCTGGTGATGGAAGGCGGCCTCGATGCAGGACCGGCTCGCTAGCCTGCCTCGGACAGCGATCGCCGTGGCCTCGGCCGTTCTGGCGTGCTTCCTGCTGGCCATCGACCTGTTGCCCGGCTCAGCCGCCACGGTCGTGTCCAATCTGGTGCAGTTCCTCGCCGCCGGCGCCGCGGCCGTTACCACCGCTTCCCATGCGCGACGCTGCGCGCCCGGGCGACTGCGAGCCACCTGGCTGCTCCTGGCCTGCAGCTGCGCCGCGTGGTGTGCCGGTCAGGGCTACTGGGCCTGGCTCTCCGCCCGTGGCGCTGCACCTTTTCCGTCGTTGGCCGACGCCGGCTTCCTGGGCTTCGCCGTCCTCGCCATGCTCGCACTGCTCCTGCACCCCGCCGACGGCGGTCGAACGAGCCTGTGGCAGCGGGCCTTCGACGCCGTCATGACCTCCGCAGCGGTCGGCCTGGTGAGCTGGGAGACCACGTTCGGCGCGGTCGTCGCCGCCGACGACGGGCATGACCTGCTCGCCCGGGGACTCCTGTTGGCCTACCCGGTCGCCGACGTGGCGATGGTCGTCCTCGTCGTGCTGCTGATGGCGCGCACGCGCGGCGACCGTACGGCGCTGAACCTGGTCGGCCTCGGCGTTCTCGTCCAGGGCATCGCCGACAGCACCTTCATCTATCTATCGGCGACCAGCAGCTACGACGGCGGACCGGTCGACGTGGGCTGGGTCCTCGCCTTCCTGCTGATCGCCGTCGCCGGGAGCTGTCCGGTGGGCGCACCCCACCCCGCCAGCCGGCCGCCGGGCACCGCGCCGCGCCGCGTGTCGGTTTCCTTGCTCCCCTACATGCCCGTCGTCGCTGCCCTCGCCGTGGTGATCGGCGCGACGTTCACCGGCCATCCGCTGACCCCAGGCGAGGTCGTGGTGGTCGCCGTCGTCGTCGGGATGCTGCTGGCCCGCCAGTACGCCGCCGTGCGGGAGAACAGTCGGCTGGCCGCCGACCTGGCTGCCCGCGAGGCCGAGCTGCACCACCTGGCCTTCCACGACTCCCTCACCGGGCTGGCCAACCGTGCGCTGTTCCGCGACCGGCTCCGGCACGCCCTGCAGCTGCACGCCCGCGACCTGCGTCCGGTGGCAGTCGTCTTCCTGGACCTGGACGACTTCAAGGTCGTCAACGACACCCTCGGCCACGGCGTCGGTGACGAACTGCTGTGCCGCGTGGGCGAGCGGATCACCGGTGCGCTGCGCAGCGGCGACACCATCGCGCGCCTCGGTGGTGACGAGTTCGCCGTCCTGCTCGAGGACAACGGCGACGCCCTGGCCACCGGCGCCCGGATCGCCGACGCGCTGCAGGCGCCGTTCCTCCTCGCCGGCCGGAGCCTCGACGTGCGGGCGAGCATCGGCGTGTGTGCGGTGGAGCCCGGTGACCCGTCGGTCGGCGTCGACACCTTGCTGGCTCGCTCCGACGCGGCCATGTACCGAGCCAAGCGCGGCGGCAAAGCGCGTGTGCTCAGCTACGACGCCGACGCAGCCGGACCTTCCCCGTCGCTGGCTGCACTTCCCGCCGACTGACCGCACACGGGCACGTTTGGGTTCGCGTGCTCCCCTGAACCTTTCCTCGCTTCTCGACCACGCAGTCACCCGTGCTGCGGAGGAACGCGTTGGGCTACGTGCCCGCTTCCCCTCGGACACTCGTGCGATGTCTCGGCACATCGCTCACGTTCGGGCCTGTGGTTGGTGGTCACGGCTGGCATCGAGCTGCAGGCCGCGCAAGGTCCCGGTTGACCACCACGGTCGCCGGCATCCGGGGCCGCAGGCGGCCTGGCGACGGTGTCATGACAGCCGCTGTTGCATGGCCGACGAGCGGGAGCGAGCAGCGCGACTGGGGCGTGGGCCGGTACGTCAGTTCGGTGACGATGCGGGATCACCGCCCTCCGGTTGCTCTGCCTGGAGATCATGCCGCTGGACGCGGTCCGGCTGCTGGAAGCCCGTGCGGTCATCGGCTTCTGGGACTACGCCGCCGAGCAGCCGGAGCTGATGGCGTTCTACGACTCGGCCTTGGAGACCTGGCGCCGGGAGACCGGGATGTACCTCCGGCAGACCCGGGCCGCCGGCGGGCTGGACGACGACCGACCGCACGAACGCGTCATCGACACGGTGCCGGCCCTGATGACGGGCCTGCAGATCAACGCCTGCTCCTGTCCTCACCACAACACGCCGGCCCGTCAGACGGCTGTCCTCGACGACTTCCTCGCCGGGGTCCGCAGCCGTGCAGTGGCCTCGTGACCAGCGTGGAGCGACCGTCGGCACTCGTCGGGCTCTTGTCCACAGCCGCACCGCCCGCGAGACTGCCGGGATGGCCGCCGCCCCCCTCGTGAACGGCAACGGCCCACGGAAGGTCATGTGGCGCTGCACGGCTGGTTCGGGTCCGCGACCGGGTGGGGGCCGTTCGCCGACCTCGTCGACGGCGACCGGTACAGCTACGCCTTCCTCGACTACCGCGGGTA
>JAOPUQ010000050.1 GCA_025963425.1 Modestobacter sp.
GGTCGTCCAGGAGGACCGTCCCGAGATCCGCGGGATGGTCGCGACGGTGCCGCACCTGGTCACCGTCGAAGAGATCGTCTGAGCAGGGGAACGTCATGACTCTCAAGGTCCACCACCTGCGTCCGGCACCCGGCGCCCACACCAAGAAGACCCGCGTGGGTCGTGGTGAGGGCTCCAAGGGCAAGACCGCCGGTCGCGGCACCAAGGGCTCCGGTGCCCGCGTGCAGGTCTCGGCCCGCTTCGAGGGCGGCCAGACCCCGCTGTTCATGCGGCTGCCGAAGCTCTCGGGCTTCACGAACAACAACAAGGTCGTGTTCCAGGTCGTGAACCTGGATCGCATCGCCTCGCTCTTCCCGCAGGGCGGGTCCATCGACCCCGACACCCTGGCCGACGCCGGCGCCGTGCGGCGCGGGCAGCCGGTCAAGGTCCTGGGCACCGGTGAGCTCGGCGGCGTGCAGGTGCACGTGCAGGCGCACGCGTTCTCCGCGTCCGCTGCTGAGAAGATCGGTGTGGCCGGGGGCAGCGCCACCCAGATCTGACCGCCGACGACCCCCGGGGTGCCTTGCGCCCCGGGGGTCGTCCGCTGTCTCCCGCCGGGTTCCTGACGCGAGCGGCCCGTCCTCGGTGGCGGGCGGCGCCCGGGTGCCCGGCGTCCGTTGATAGCCTCACACGACCGACTCGGGGAGGGCACGTGCTGCAGGCGTTCGCCGCGGCGTTCCGGACGCCAGACCTCCGGCGCAAGCTGCTGTTCTCCCTGGCGATGATCGCCATCTACCGGCTGGGCGCGAGCGTCCCCGGGCCGGGCGTCTCGGTGGCGGCCATCAACAGCTGTCTCGAGCAGGCCCAGGCCTCTGACCAGCGCGACGTCTACGCGCTGGTGAACCTGTTCTCCGGCGGTGCGCTGCTGCGGCTGTCGGTCTTCGCGCTCGGCATCATGCCGTACATCACCGCCAGCATCATCGTGCAGCTGCTGGTCGTGGTCATCCCGCGGTTCGAGCAGCTGAAGAAGGAAGGGCAGTCGGGCCAGCAGAAGCTGACCCAGTACACCCGCTACCTGACCATCGCGCTCGCCGTCCTGCAGAGCACCGGGATCATCGCGCTGGCCCGCAGCGGCCAGCTCTTCCCGAACTGCTCGCAGAACATCATCCCGTCCGACTCCGTGTGGACCACCGTCGTCCTCGTCGTCACCCTGACCGCCGGCACGTCGGTGATCATGTGGCTGGGCGAGCTGCTGACCGAGAAGGGGATCGGCAACGGCATGTCCGTGCTGATCTTCACCTCGATCGCCGCCCGGATCCCGGCCGAGGGCGGGGCGATCCTGCAGAGCCGCGGCGGCGTCGTCTTCGCGCTGATCTGCGTGCTGGCCCTGCTGGTCATCGCCTCGGTGGTCTACGTCGAACAGGCCCAGCGGCGCATCCCGGTGCAGTACGCCAAGCGGATGGTCGGTCGCCGGATGTACGGCGGGACGTCGACCTACCTGCCGTTGAAGGTCAACCAGGCCGGCGTCATCCCGGTCATCTTCGCCTCGTCGCTGCTGTACCTGCCCCAGCTGATCACCCAGCTGCAGGGCAACGGCACCGGCCCGGTGCGACGGTTCTTCGAGAACTACGTGGTCGACCAGAGCAGCCCGGTGCACATCGCGATCTACTTCGCGTTGATCGTGTTCTTCACGTACTTCTACGTGTCGATCACCTTCAACCCGGAGGAGCGGGCCGACGACATGAAGCGCTACGGCGGCTTCATCCCGGGCATCCGCCCCGGCCGGCCGACCGCGGAGTACCTGCAGTACGTGCTCTCCCGGATCACCCTGCCCGGGTCGATCTACCTGGGCCTGGTGGCAGTGTTGCCCAACCTCTTCCTGTCGATCACGCAGGAAGGGCAGAACCAGAACTTCCCGTTCGGTGGGACCGCGGTGTTGATCATGGTGGGAGTGGGGTTGGAGACGGTGAAGCAGATCGAGACGCAACTCAACCAGCGCAGCTACGAAGGGTTCCTCCGCTAGTGCGCGTCGTGCTGCTGGGGCCCCCCGGAGCTGGCAAGGGCACCCAGGCCCAGATCATCGCCAAGGAGCTGTCGGTCCCGGCGATCTCGACCGGTGACATCTTCCGGGCCAACGTGAGCGGCCAGACCGACCTCGGCCAGCAGGCCAAGGTCTACATGGACGCCGGCGACCTGGTCCCCGACGAGATCACCGTCGCCATGGTGACCGACCGGCTGGCCGAGCCCGACGCCGTGGACGGTTTCCTGCTCGACGGCTTCCCACGGACCATCGCGCAGGCCGAACAGCTGCAGGCCTCGCTCGCCGACCGCGGTCAGGCACTGGATCGCGTACTCGAGCTCGTCGTGGACGAGGACGAGCTGGTCCGCCGGCTCTCCGGCCGCCGCATGCTGGTGGACGGTGAGTGGGTGCAGCGGGGTGACGACAAGCCGGAGACCGTCCGCCACCGGTTGGAGGTCTACCGGGAACAGACCTCACCGCTGTCGGGGTTCTACGACAGCAACGGGCTGTTGAGCCGGATCGACGCCATCGGTGAGATCGACGAAGTGACCGGGCGGGCGATGGCCGCGCTCGGCAAGGGCGGTGCCGCCGAGGGCGCGCCGTCCGCAGACCCGACGGCGGGTTGAGGGAGCGGGGGACGGTGCACGCTGACCTGGGCGCCTCGCTCCTGGCCCGTATCCCCGTGCTGGCGAAGTGGAGTGGACGCATGATCCAGATCAAGACCGCGCACGAGATCGAGCTCATGCGCGCTGCCGGGCTCGTCGTGGCCGGCGCCATCGCAGCCGTGCGCACGGCCGTGCGCCCCGGGGTGACCACCGGGGAGCTCGACGCGATCGCCGAGGACCACATCCGCGGCGCCGGTGCGGTCCCGTCCTTCCTGGGCTACCACGGCTTCACCGGCAGCATCTGCGCCTCGATCAACGACGAGGTCGTGCACGGCATCCCCAGCCCGACACGGACGCTGGCCGCCGGCGACAACCTCTCCATCGACTGCGGCGCGATCCTGGCCGGGTGGCACGGTGACTCCGCCGTCACCGTCACGGTGGGGGAGCCGTCTGCGGAAGATGCCGAGCTGATCGCGGTGACCGAGCGCTCGATGTGGGCCGGGCTGGCCCGGGCCGTGGCCGGCGGCCGGCTCACCGACATCAGCCACGGCGTGGAGGAGTCGATCACCGCCTCCCCGCACCGGTACGGCATCGTCGACCACTACGGCGGTCACGGCATCGGCACCGAGATGCACCAGGACCCGCACGTGCTGAACTACGGCCGGGCCGGCCGGGGACCCAAGCTGGTCCCGGGGCTCGCCCTGGCGATCGAGCCGATGGTGACCGTGGGCGACCCGGCCACCGTCGAGCTCGAGGACGGCTGGACGGTGGTGACCAAGGACGGGTCCCGCGCCGCGCACTTCGAGCACACCGTCGCCATCACCCCCGAGGGCCCGTGGGTCCTGACCGCCGAGGACGGCGGCGTCGCGGGCCTGGCGCCGTTCGGCGTGACGGCCCGCAGCTGAAGAAGGCCCCCGTCCTGGGTCCCTTCGCAGGCTCAGGGACGCCCTCGACGGGGCCATGGTCGCGGTCACCCCGGGCCGGGTTGGAGTGGGGGGCCGGCGGGGAGTACAGTGGCCGATGGCGTTCGCGCCGTCCGTCGTCGTGCTGTGGCCGCATTCCGACGGACGCCCTCTGCGAGATCGTCCGCACCACCTGAACCCCCAGCACCGAATCCAGTACCACCGCCCTGCCTGTCCGGCATGGGCGCATGCAGTCCGATCGAACGAGGAGGCCGTGTAGGCGTGGCAAAGAAGGACGGGGCCATCGAGGTCGAGGGTCGCGTCGTGGAGCCGCTGCCCAACGCGATGTTCCGGGTCGAACTGCAGAACGGGCACCGGGTGCTCGCCCACATCAGCGGCAAGATGCGGCAGCACTACATCCGCATCCTGCCCGAGGACCGCGTGGTCGTGGAGCTCTCGCCCTACGACCTCACGCGCGGTCGCATCG
>JAOPUQ010000158.1 GCA_025963425.1 Modestobacter sp.
CGCTCTGACCGGCGGAATCGAGGCGACCCGCCGACTGCTGGCCGTCCATCCCAACGGCGTCGTCATCGTCTTCGGGTCGCCGGACGACACCGCGTCGATTGCGGCCGCGATCGCCTGCGGTGCGCGAGGGTTCCTGCGGTGGGACGCCACCCAGCCGGAGATCATCGCCGCGCTGGCCGACACCGTGTCCTCGCCGCGGCTGCCGTCGCCGCGCGCGGCGGACGACAGCCAGGTCAACCAGACCGAGCGCGAGCTCCAGGTGCTGCGCGGGATGAGCCAGGGCCAGTCCAACGGTGAGATCGGGCGCGAGTTGTTCCTGTCCGAGGACACGGTGAAGACCCACGCCCGTCGGCTGTTCCGCAAGCTCGGCGTCAAGGACCGTGCCGAGGCCGTCGCCACCGGCTTCCGCCGCGGCATGATGGTCTGACGCTCGCTCCTCCGGAGGGTGCGCCGCCCGACCGGCCGCTGAGCCAGGGCAGGCCCCGGCTCAGCCGTCACCGGGGTGGCCCTACCCGCCAGCCACGACCGTGCGGGCCGTCGTCCAGGCTCGATCGGGCCTGTTCGGCACGGCCGACCCGACGGCGGCCGGCGTCACCGAACGAGAGATCCGCAGCGCGGTCCGCTCGGGGACGTGGGTCCGGCTGCGCCCCGGACTGTTCGTCACCGCGGCCGACCTCGCCGAGACGAAGCGGCCGGACGGCGTCATGAACTCGACGCCCTGGCCGTGACCACAACCCTGGCCAGGCCCGGTGCGGCACTCAGCCATGGCACGGCGGCGCGGTTGTGGGGTCTGCCGGTACCCGCGGGCCTGCCACCGGAGGTGTGGCTGACCGACCCGCACCGCTGGCGTACCGGGCCGGGCTCCGTGATGACCGCGCGGAACTCCCGGCCGACGAGGTGACCGCGCGCGGCCGGCACCGGCTGACGACCCCTGCCCGGACACTGGTCGACACCGCCCGTGAGTGGCCGTAACTGCCGGCGGTGGCCGCCCTGGACGCGGCGCTGCTGCGCGGGCTGGTGACGCCGCAACTCCTGCAGGGCGCCCTCGAGCGGCACCGGTTCGTCCCATGCATCCCGCGCGCCGTCCGGCCGGTCGATGACGACCTCGGGCGGGGGCGGGGGCGGGCGCCGGTCGAGGGGCGGATCCGCCGTGATCTCGCAGTCCCCGGGCCGGTGGACCGGTCGTTCCGCGCTGTCTCGCGGGAGCGGGGGCGACTGCGCGCCGCTGGCCCACCGGATTGAGCCGCCTGTCCGACCGATGAGCCACGCCGCGACCCGGCCACCGGTCGTCGCGGTGGCTCAACCCCCGGACGACGCGCGCTACTCGTCGCGAGCGTGCTTCCCGGCGCTGTGCTGGCCGCTGGGCTCTTCGCGCTCGGCCATCGCGGCCACCCCGTCGGCGTAGCCGCTGGCGTAGTCCCAACTGACGTAGTCGTCGGGGTCGGGGTCGAAGGGCGGCTCGTGCCGGCCGGTCTGCCCCTCGTCGAGCAGCTGGCGCAGGTTGGCCTGCATGAGCGCCCAGTCGACGTGGTGCTCCTCCTCGCAGTCCGGGCAGTCCACGACGATGCCCTTGACCCCGGTTGGCTCCAGCAGGGTGCGGAACACCTCCAGCTCGGCCAGGTCGTCGAGGACCCCGGCGCGTTCCTCCATGGTCAGCGGAGGCAGCCCCGACCGGTCCCCGCCGTCGAAGTCCGGGTCAGGACCGAGTGCGTCGTCCCACGCGTCCACGTGTCCTCCTCGCCAGCTCGTGCCGGCCCCGTGTCCTCCTGCTGACAGCCAGCAGTTCGGGCGTGCACGCTCGCCCGCCGGACAACGGTAACGGGGCGCAGGCGTCCGGCGGGCGTCCGCCTACCATCGGAGGGTCCCGTGCGCCTCCCCGGCGCGCGCACCGACGACCGAGAGGGTGGCGGCACGCATGCAGCCCGACGAGCGCGTCCCCGAACTGCCGGCCAAGTTCGCCCCCCTGGGGCTGACCTACGACGACGTCCTGCTCATCCCGGGGGCGTCCGACGTCGTCCCCGCCGAGGTCGACACGAGCAGCCGGCTCACCCGCGGCATCCGGCTGGCCATCCCGCTGCTGTCCTCGGCGATGGACACCGTCACCGAGTCGCGGATGGCGATCGCCATGGCCCGCGCCGGTGGCGTCGGGGTGCTGCACCGCAACCTCTCCGCCGAGGACCAGGCCGGCCAGGTCGACTTGGTGAAGCGCTCCGAGGCCGGCATGGTCACCAACCCGGTCACCTGCGCGCCGGAGAACACGCTCGCCGAGGTGGACGCGCTGTCGGCCCGCTACCGCATCTCCGGCGCCCCGGTCGTCGACGGCGAAGGCGTGCTGGTCGGCATCATCACCAACCGCGACATGCGCTTCGAGACCGACCAGAGCCGGCTCGTCCGCGACGTCATGACGCCGATGCCGCTGGTCACCGCACCGGTCGGGGTCGACCCGGAGACCGCGCTGGGCCTGCTGCGCGAACACAAGATCGAGAAGCTCCCGCTGGTGGACGAGGCCGGCCGGCTCCGCGGGCTCATCACCGTCAAGGACTACGTCAAGCGGGACCAGTACCCCCACGCCACCAAGGACGCCGACGGCCGCCTGCTCGTCGCCGCCGCCCTCGGCGTGGGCGAGGACGCCTACAAGCGGGCCGGGCTGCTGGTGGACGCCGGTGTCGACGTGCTCGTCGTGGACACCGCGCACGGCCACCAACGGGCGGTGCTGGAGATGGTCGCCCGGGTCAAGGCCGACTTCGCCGTCGAGGTCATCGGCGGCAACGTGGCCACCCGTGCCGGCGCCCAGGCGCTCGTCGACGCGGGCGCGGACGCGGTGAAGGTGGGCGTGGGCCCAGGCTAGATCTGCACCACCCGCGTGGTCGCCGGCGTCGGCGTCCCGCAGGTCACCGCGATCTACGAGGCGAGCCTCGCCTGCCGGCCGGCCGGGGTGCCGGTCATCGGCGACGGTGGCCTGCAGTACTCCGGCGACATCGCCAAGGCGCTCGTCGCCGGCGCCGACACCGTGATGCTCGGGGGCCTGTTCGCCGGGGTCGAGGAGGCACCTGGCGAGCTGGTGTTCACCAACGGCAAGCAGTACAAGTCCTACCGGGGGATGGGGTCCCTCGGCGCGATGCAGAAGCGCGGCGGCAGCCAGTCCTTCAGCCGCGACCGGTACTTCGCCGACGACGTCCTCTCCGACGACAAGCTGGTACCCGAGGGCGTCGAGGGGCAGGTGCCCTACCGCGGCCCGCTGGCCGGGGTCGCCCACCAGCTCGTCGGCGGCCTGCGCGCCTCGATGGGCTACGCGGGGGCGGCGACGATCGCCGACCTGCAGGAGCGCGGCCAGCTCACCCGGATCACCTCCGCCGGGCTCACCGAGAGCCACCCGCACGACATCCAGATGACCAACGAAGCACCCAACTACCGGGCCCGGTGACCTGATGCCCGTACGTGACAACGTGGAGATCGGCCTCAACCGGTTCGCCCGCCGCGGCTACGACCTCGACGAGGTGTCCATCGTCCCGTCGCGCCGTACCCGCGACCACGACGACGTCTCCACCGCCTGGCAGATCGACGCCTTCCGGTTCGAGATCCCGCTGATCAGCAGCCCCAGCGACGCGGTGGTCAGCCCGGCCACCGCCCTGGCCATCGGGCAGGCCGGCGGCCTCGGCGTGCTCAACGCCGAGGGCCTGTGGACCCGCTACGACGACCCGACCGACGTCTACCGCCGGCTGCGCGAGGCCGCCGGCCCCGACGGCGGCCCGCCGACCTCGCTGCTCCAGGAGGTCTACGCCGAGCCGGTGAAGCCCGACCTGGTGGCCGCGCGGGTCAAGGAGCTGGCCGACTCGGGCGTCACCTCCGCGGTGCGGATCTCCCCGCAGCACACGCTCCAGCTCGCGCCGGCGGTGCTGGCCGCCGGGGTCGACATGCTGGTCATCCAGGGCACCATCGTCTCCGCCGAGCACGTCACCACCGCCGGGGAGGCGCTGAACCTCAAGGAGTTCATCGCCGACCTCGACGTCCCGGTGATCGTGGGCGGCGCCGCCGACTACCAGACGGCGCTGCACCTGATGCGTACCGGCGCGGCCGGGGTCATCGTCGGCGTGGGCGCCGACAGCTGGTCCACCGGGGACGCCGTGATGGGCATCCGGGTGCCGCTGGCCAGCGCCATCGCCGACGCCGCCGCGGCCCGCCGTGACTACCTCGACGAGACCGGCGGCCGCTACGTGCACGTGATCGCCAACGGCCGGATCGAGACCAGCGGCGCCATCGCCCGCGCACTGGCCTGCGGCGCCGACGCCGTCCAGCTCGGCGAGCCGCTGCGCACCGCGCAGGAGGCCCCCGGGGGTGGTGTGTGGTGGGACTCCGTCGCGGCGCACCCGCGGCTGCCGCGCGGCGGCGCCTCGGGGGCGGCCGCCCCACGCGGAACGCTCGAGCAGGTGCTGCTCGGCCCGGCCGCGGAGGCCGACGGCCGCACCAACCTCTTCGGAGCGCTGCGCCGCACCATGGCCAAGACCGGCTACCGGGACCTCAAGGAGTTCCAGCGGGTCGACCTGGTCATCGGGGGCAGCGGGGAGACTGCGCCCGGCCCCGGTCACCTGGTGGGCTGAGGTGGACTTCCCGACCGTCCTGGTCGTCGACTTCGGCGCCCAGTACGCCCAGCTGATCGCCCGCCGGATCCGAGAGGCGGGCGTGTACTCCGAGATCGTCCCCGGTGACCTGCCGGTGGCCGACGTCCTGGCCCGCAAGCCGGCGGCGATCATCCTGTCCGGCGGGCCGTCGAGCGTGTACGCGCCCGACGCCCCGCAGGTCGACCCGGCGCTGTTCGAGGCCGGCATACCGGCCTTCGGCATCTGTTACGGGTTCCAGGCGATGGCCGCCAGCCTCGGCGGGACCGTGGCCCGCACCGGCGACCGCGAGTACGGCGGCACGCCGCTGACGGTGACCACCCCCGGGTCGCTGTTCGGTGCGCTCCCGCCGGAGCAGTCGGTGTGGATGAGCCACGGCGACGCGGTGAGCGCGGCCCCGCCCGGGTTCACCGTCACCGCCACGAGCACCGGTGCCCCCGTCGCCGCCTTCGAGGACGTCGACCGCCGGCTGGCCGGGGTGCAGTTCCACCCCGAGGTCCGGCACACCGCGCACGGGCAGACCGTGCTCGAGCACTTCCTCTTCGAGATCGCCGGCCTCGAACCCAGCTGGACGATGGCCAACGTCGTCGAGGAGCAGGTCGCCGCGATCCGCGAGCAGATCGGGGACAAGCGCGCCCTGTGCGCGCTGTCCGGCGGCGTCGACTCCGCCGTCGCGGCCGCCCTGGTCCAGCGGGCCATCGGCGACAAGCTGACCTGCGTCTACGTCGACCACGGCCTGATGCGCGAGGGCGAGACCGAGCAGATCGAGCGGGACTTCGTCGCCGTCACCGGCGCCGACCTCCGGGTGGTCGACGCCAGCGAGCAGTTCCTCGGCGCGCTGGCCGGGGTCAGCGACCCGGAGCAGAAGCGGAAGATCATCGGCCGCGAGTTCATCCGGGTCTTCGAGCAGGCCGCCCTGGACGTCGTCGCCGACGCGCAGGCGCACGGGGAGACCGTCGAGTTCCTCGTGCAGGGCACGCTCTACCCCGACGTCGTGGAGTCCGGTGGCGGGTCCGGGACGGCGAACATCAAGAGTCACCACAACGTCGGCGGGCTGCCCGAGGACCTGACCTTCACGCTGGTCGAGCCGCTGCGCACGCTGTTCAAGGACGAGGTCCGCGAGGTCGGCCGCCAGCTGGGGCTGCCCGACACCCTGGTGCAGCGTCAGCCCTTCCCGGGGCCGGGGCTGGGCATCCGGATCGTCGGGGAGGTCACCGCCGAGCGGCTGGCCATTCTGCGCCAGGCCGATGCGATCGCCCGCGCCGAGCTGTCCGCGGCCCATCTGGACACCGAGATCTGGCAGTGCCCGGTGGTGCTGCTCTCCGACGTCCGCTCGGTCGGGGTGCAGGGCGACGGGCGCACCTACGGCCACCCGGTGGTGCTGCGCCCGGTGTCCAGCGAGGACGCGATGACCGCGGACTGGACCCGGCTGCCCTACGACGTGCTGGCGAGGATCTCGACCCGGATCACCAACGAGGTGGCCGAGGTCAACCGGGTGGTGCTGGACGTGACCAGCAAGCCCCCGGGCACGATCGAGTGGGAGTGACCAGGACCTGACGGCATGACCGGGACGTACGAGGGCCCGGGGAGCGGAAGCTCTCCGGGCCCTCGTACGTCATCCCCCGCCGCGGTCCCGGCGGTGTGACCAGGTCCGCCGGGACCGGCTCACCGCCGGCGGCGCGCCCGCCGCAGCTCGGTCACCAGCAGGGCGATCCCGGCGCCGACCAGCACCAGCCATACCAGGCCACCGCCCCAGGACGACACGTCCGGCAGATCGACGCCGAGGACCACGAGCAGGCCCAGGACGGCGAAGACCAGGCCGGCGACGAGCGAGATCGGGTCGAGGGAGCGCCTCGGCGAGCCGGCGGTGCCGGGCTGGGCGTAGGAGTCGAGGAACACGTCGGTCTCCTGGCGGCCGGTCCCGTCCGGTCCGATGCTGGAAGGCTCAGCCACGGGACACCTCCACGTCACCGACGCCGTTCATCACGGTGATGCGGAACTCGGCCTGGCCGTCGCCGGCCCAGGCCGCGGAGCCGGTGCCGGCGAAGAACCCGCCGGTCGATGAGTCGCCGAACACGTCGACGCTCCCCAATCCGGTCTCCACGCTCAGCTGGACGTCCGCGGAGCGAGGGACGATGACGTGCACGTCGCCGAGCCCGGAGTTCACGTCCGTGGTCACCGTCCGGCCCAGGGTGGACGGGTCCACCTGGGTCAGGTCGATGGTCAGGTCACCCATCCCGCCGTCGTAACGGGCCTGGACGGCGTCCGCTGTGGCCGGGCGGTAGGTCCGGTCGCCCACGGGACCGCGGGGCACCTGCACTGTGGTGGCGATCACCGCGGCGACGGCGAGCACCACGCCCAGGGCGATCAGGGCGCCCTTGGCGCCGCGGCCGGCGCCGGTGACCGCCGCGACGACCAGGCCGATGCCCACGACGAGCAGTGCGCCGCCCAGGAACCCCCGCGCACCGAGATCGAGGTCGGTGAACCGGGTGAGCAGGGCGCCGATGCCGACCAGGATCAGCACTGCGGCCACGGTGATCCCGGGAACGGGTGAGCGCGGTCCGGCCGGCTCCCGCTGGGCGCGGGCCGTCTCGGCCGCCGGGTCGATGGGAGCGCGCGGCATCAGCAGCCACAGCAGGGGGTAGACGATCAGGCCGACGCCCCAGGCCAGGGTCACCGCGACGAAGCCGACCCGCCACAGCAGCGCGTCGATGCCGGTGTACTCGGCGAGGCCACCGCTCACACCGCCGATCACCTTGTTGGTGCGGCTGCGCTGCAGCGGAGGGCGCTGAGCCGGGCCGGGTGGCGGCGGAGGGAGCTGGCCGGTGGGTGGGACGTACGTGGGAGGTGCCGGGGGAGGAGGTGCTGAGGTCATGGCAGGAAGCGTGCCCACCTGGCCGGCCCACCGGTATCAGGGAACCACCTGATCCGACCCTGATCCGGGCGGCGGGCCACGACTCCGGGTGATCACGGATGTCTGCCCCACCTGGCCGGGTGGGACGATCAGTGCCGTGACCACCGCTGTCGTGCCCGCGCCCCGGCCGCCCCTGGCGCGCCCGCGACGCGGACGCCTGCTCGGCGGCGTCGCCGTGGGCACCGCTCACCACCTGCGCCTGGACCCGCTGGTGGTCCGGATCGGCTTCGTCGTGCTCGCCGTGGCCGGTGGTATGGGCGCCATCGCCTATGCCCTGCTGTGGCTGACCATGCCGCTGGCCGACCCCGATGCCGAGGCACAGCAGACGGCCGACGCGGGAGCCGCCGAGGGGCCCAGTCGCCGGCAGGTGCTCGGGCTGGGGCTGCTCGGCGTCGGCGCGCTCGTGCTGGTCACCCCGCTGGCCACCTGGGGCGGGGGCAACGTCGCGCTGCCGCTGCTGCTGGCCGGTGCGGGGCTCGCGGTCATCTGGCGCCAGTTCGACACCGAACACCCCCTGGTCCGGCGCACGGCCCGGTGGGGGCTGGCGGCGGGGATGGCGCTGGGCGCCACCGGCGTCGTCCTGCTGCTGGCGACGACGGGCCAGCTGGCCAACGCCCGCAACGGCTTCGCCGCGACGCTGGTCATCCTGGTCGGGGTGGCCCTGGCGACCGCCCCACTGTGGCGCCGGCTGCTGGACCAGCGCACCGCCGAGCGCGCCGCCCGCATCCGGTCCGAGGAGCGGGCAGCGGTCGCCGCGCACCTGCACGACTCGGTGCTGCAGACCCTGGCGCTGATCCAGCGCCACGCCGGCTCGCCGCAGGTGGTCGGGCGGCTGGCGCGCAGCCAGGAGCGTGAGCTGCGCACCTGGCTCTACGAGCCGACCGTGGCCACCGGCGGCACGTGGGCCGGCCTGGTCGCCCGCCTGGTCGAGGAGGTCGAGTCCGACCACGACGTGACCGTCGAGCCGGTGGTCGTCGGTGACCTGCCGGTCGACGACACGGTGGCGACCCTGGGCCAGGCCACCCGGGAAGCGGTGGTCAACGCGGCCAAGCACTCCGGTGCGGCCAGCGTCTCCCTCTACAGCGAGGTGACCCCGACGTCGGTGGTGGTGTTCGTCCGCGACCGGGGTGCCGGCTTCGACCCCACCGCCGTCGCCGCCGACCGGCGGGGGCTGCGCGACTCGGTCGTCGCCCGGCTGATCCGCACCGGGGGGACGGCGTCGGTGCGCTCCGCACCGGGAGAGGGGACCGAGGTGGAGCTGTGCCTGCCGCGCGGCGAGCGGGCGGAGGTGCCGGCATGAGCTCCGAGCCGACCGGGGCGGCCACGCTGACCCGGGTGTTCCTGGTCGACGACCACGCCATGGTCCGGGCCGGGGTGCGGGCCGAGCTGGGCACGGAGGTGGCCGTGGTCGGCGAGGCCGCAGACGTGCCCACCGCTGTCGCCGGCATCCGGGCCACCACGCCGGACGTCGTCCTGCTCGACGTGCACCTGCCCGGCGGTGGTGGCCGCGCGGTCCTGGAGACACTGCGGGCGGAGCTGCCGGCGACGCGGTGGCTCGCACTGTCGGTCTCCGATGCCGCGGAGGACGTCATCGCCGTCATCCGGGCCGGTGCCCGCGGCTACGTCACCAAGACCATCTCCGGCCCCGACCTGCGGGCCGCCGTCCAGCGGGTGGCCGAGGGAGACGTCGTCTTCAGCCCCCGGCTGGCCGGTTTCGTGCTCGACGCCTTCGCCGCCGCCGGTCCTGCCGCCCCCGTACCCGCCGCGGACGAGGCGACCGACCCGGGCCTGGACCTGCTCTCGGTCCGCGAGCGGGAGGTCATGCAGCTGCTGGCCCGCGGATACACCTACCGGGAGATCGGCGGGCGGCTGTTCATCTCGGTGAAGACGGTGGAGTCGCACGCCTCCAACGTGCTGCGCAAGCTGCAGCTGTCCAACCGCAACGAGCTCACCCGGTGGGCGGCCACCAACCGGCTGCTGTGACATGGCGGTCCTCCGGACCGCACCGCGGCCAGGTGCCGTTCCCCCGTCGCGCTGAGCCGTTGCCGCCCTTGCCGCCCTTGCCGTCGTCGACGACCCACGCTCAGCGGAAGTGGCTCTTGGGGATGACCCCGTGCACGCCGACGGTCCGGTCCACGACCTGGGAGACCTCGAAGTCGGCGGCGGCGGAGAGGTAGGCGTAGGCCACCGCCCGGTCCATCCCCAGATCGGTCTGCAGGAAGTCCAGGGCGTTCACCACGGCACGGCGGGAGGCGACGTCCAGGTCGCTGACCTGCCCGTTGGCCGAGCCGTCCGGATCGGACAGCCCGATCGGCACCCAGGCGTCGGGTGTCTCGCCGAACGGGTACCGGAAGGCCACCGACGGCGCGTCCTTCGACCCCTTGCGGCACACGGTGAGCCGGAAGGTCAGCCGCAGTGACCCCTCCAGGGCGGTCAGGGCCACCTCGCCGTTGCCCATCGACATGTGCGGGTCGCCGACGGAGAACAGGGCACCGGCGGCCACGACCGGCAGGTAGAACGCCGACCCCACGTTCAGCAGCTTCACGTCGATGTTGCCGCCGCCCAGGGTGGGTGGGATGGAGTTCACCAGCGGGTCGTCGAGCGTCGCCGTGCCCCCCACCGTCGCCACCGCCATGAGCCCGGCGAAGGGGTCGATCGGCCAGGACACCTGGCCGCGGCGCCCGACGGGCAGCGTGGCGCTGGGCACCCCGCCGCGGCCCTTCGCGACAGGCGTGAACACCGAGACGTTGCCGTACTGGAGGGGGTCCTTCGTCGCCCGGCCGTCCGGGGTGGTCGGCATGACCTCGGCCGTGCTGATCCCGCCTGCGGCAGTGGCGAAGGACACCGAGAGGGCACCCTTGCCGTGCCGGCTGGAGATGACGCCGTAGGGCACCCGCGGCAGCGCCGACAGGGGCTCGATCTTGAGCACGTCCCCGGGGCGGGCGCCTTCGACGTACACCGGACCGGTGATGACGTGCGGGCCGTCGGCGTCGAAGTCCCGGGTGTGCCGGGAGTACCCCTTGGCGACGGCGACCGCGTCGGTCAGCACCTGCTCGCGCGGCACGCCCTTGCTCCCGAACCAGGCGACCGGGTCACGGCCCTGGTCCTCCAGCAGGCCCTCGTGGCTGACCGTGTCGATGGTGATCGTGCGGCCCGAGCGCACCCGGGCCACCGGGGCGTCGGTGGTGCGCGGCAGGTAGCCCCAGAGGACCTGGTCCGGGCGGGAGGGGAGGTAGACGTCGCCGTCGATCGGGCCCTTGCCCGGCTGGAGGACCTCCCCGGGCAGCCGCGTCCGGTTCGACGGTGTGGCGGCCGCTGGGGCCGCGGTGGCGACGCCGGCGGCCATCACCGCACCGGCGGCCAGGGCCGCCTGCACGAAGGAGCGTCGGCCGAGGCCCCGCTCCAGCACCCCGGCGGCGGCTTCGGGGTCGGGGCGGTGGTCTGCGGTGCCGTGCGGTGCCTGCGTCATGTGCTCTCCCGGATGCCTCGGTGGGGCGATCCGGGAGTTCTACGTGGGCCGTGTTTCCGCTGGGCGTCCGCTGCGGGTCATCGGGGTGCGTTCCCCACCCCCGGGTCAGGCGGTGTGGACGACGTGGAACGCCTCGGCCATCCGGCCCTCCGGCAGGCCGTGGGTGCGGGCGGTCTGCCGCATCCAGCCGCCGACGAACTCCTCGAGCCGGCCGGCCGGCATGTGGCTGACCTGGGTGACGTGCGAGCTGAGCGCGGCGAACTTGCGGTCCGCCACGTCGGTGACGTCCACCGGGTGGTCCGCCCGCGGGCTGGCGCCCAGCCACACCTCGGACACCGTCCACGCGTCGAGCCCCTCGTCGGCCAGCAGCTCCGGGAACGCGAACGGGTTGCGGGCGTCGGGGTAGACCGCACGCAGGGTGGACTCCCCGACGGTCATGTGGTCGGGGTGGCTGGCGCCGACGCGGTCCCACATGCGCTCCGGTGAGCTGGTCAGCACCCGCTGCGGGCGCACCTGGCGGATCACCCGGCTGATGTCGCGGCGCAGGTCGAGGGTCAGCTCCAGCCGGCCGTCCGGATAGCCGAGGAACCGCACGTCGGTGACGCCGACGGCCTTGGCGGCGGCGCGCTGCTCGGCCTGCCGCAGCCGCGGCATCTCCGCCCGCGGGGTGTCGTCGAACCCGCCGGCGTCACCGTCGGTGACGATGCAGTAGGTGACCTCGGTGCCGGCCGCCGTCCAGGTGGCGACCGTGCCGGCGCTGCCGAAGTCGACGTCGTCGGGGTGGGCCAGGACGCACAGCGCCCGCTCGACGTGCTCGGCGGGCTTCGGGGGGAGGGGCGGGGTCACCCGCGGAGCCTAGGTTGCGGCCCGGGTGACCGGTTGCGGGCTACCCGTCACCGAGCGCGCGCCGTGCCGCTGCCCCGCGGGGGAGGTGGGCGAGCAGGTCGACGTGCCAGTCGACCTGGGCGCGCCGGCCGGCGTGGCCGTAGGGGCGGACCAGGTCCAGCCGGGTGATCACGCCGCCGGTGTCGGCCCACAGCAGGGCCAGGGAGGACCGTGCGGGTGCAGCGGGTGTCCGGCCGTCGTCGATGGCCAGCTGGGTCTGGGTGCTCGGTGTCTGCCGGTAGAAGGCCCGCAGCCCCGGGGTGTCGGCGGCGGGCAGCTCACCGTCGTCGGAGTGCCAGACGCGGACGACGTCGGTCGGCGTGCCGAGGATCAGACCGCTCATCGGCAGGCCCAGGTTCTCCGTGCCGGCGTCCGGGAGCTCCAGCCGGCGCCCGTGCCGGGGGTCGAGCCAGGCATCGGCCGCCAGGGCCCCGGGACGGTCGTCCGGGCCGTCGAGGTCGGCGCCCCAGGGACGGAGGTGCTCCATCGCCTCGCGGCGGACCAGCTGGTGGTCCAGGTGCCGGTCCGCGGTGGGGTTCCAGCTGTGGGCGGCGTGCACCGCGGCGCTGACCGCCACGCCGGCCTGCAGGGCCTCGTGCACCGACACCAGCAGTGGCCACAGCCGCTGGGTCACGGCAGCGGGGGCGGAGTCCACGGGCTGATCCTCTCCCCGGCCACCGACAGTCCTGGGCGGGAGCCCCGGTCAGAGGCGGCCGCGGCCCTGGCGGAGCAGCATCATGCCGAGCGAGGCGCCGTCGGGCCCGAGCGCGGTGCGGAACCGGGACAGGACCTGGTGCTCACGGGACAGCGAGAGGCGGGTGCCTCCGGTGGTGGTGCGCAGGACGCCGATCTCCTGGGAGATGGTCAGCCGGCGCTGGACGAGCTCGATGATCGCGGCGTCGCAGGCGTCGATCTCTCCGCGCAGCTCGCCGATCCGCTCCGCCGGGTCGGCGGGGGAGTCGGTGCTGGGGGTGGCGGTCGTGGTGGCGGTGGTCATCGTGGTCCTCCGGGGAGTAGCGGGCGTCAGACCCCGGACGTGAAAAAACGCCCCGGGGCCGTGGGCCCGGGGCGTCGTGTGCGGCGGCTGTTCAGCCAGCGGAGACGGACACCGGAACCCGGTGGCCGTAGTAAAACTCGCGGTGGCGCAGCACGTGGAGGAGTGTGCCACAGTCCCCGGGGCACGGCCACCCGCCACCGTCGGTGCCGGCAGGACCGTCGGTGCCCCGGCTTAGAGTGGCGGGGTCATGAGCAGCCCGCAGCAAGCACTCCCCGGCACCGCCGCACTCCCTCGCGCCACCGCCGGTCAGGCCGGTCGCGAGCTCGACCGGATGCTCGCCGGCCTCAACGGCCCGCAGCGGGCAGCCGTCGTCCACGAGGGCGGTCCGCTGCTCATCGTGGCCGGCGCCGGGTCGGGCAAGACCCGGGTGCTCACTCACCGCATCTCGTACCTGCTCGGTGCCCGGCACGTCCAGCCCGGCGAGATCCTGGCGATCACCTTCACCAACAAGGCCGCGGGGGAGATGAAGGAGCGGGTCGCCGCCCTCGTCGGGCCGCGCGCCCGGGCGATGTGGGTGTCGACCTTCCACTCGATGTGCGTGCGCATCCTGCGCGCCGAGGCCGGCAAGCTGGGCATGAAGAGCTCGTTCACCATCTACGACCAGGGCGACTCGGTCCGGCTGATGACGATGGTTGCCCGCGACCTCGACCTGGACAGCAAGCGCTACCCCGGCCGGAGCCTGGCCAACCAGGTGTCGAACCTGAAGAACGAGCTGGTCGACGAGGAGTCCTTCGTCCCGCAGACGCCTCCGGAGAAGGTGCTCGCCGAGGCCTACCGGCTGTACCAGCGGCGGCTGCGCGAGGCGCACGCGATGGACTTCGACGACCTGATCATGACGACGGTCCACCTGCTGCAGGCCTTCCCCGACGTCGCCGAGCACTACCGCCGCCGCTTCCGGCACGTGCTGGTCGACGAGTACCAGGACACCAACCACGCCCAGTACGTGCTGGTGCGCGAGCTGACCGGCCCGGTCGGCGGCCCGGTCCCGCCCGCAGAGCTGTGCGTGGTCGGTGACGCCGACCAGTCGATCTACGCCTTCCGCGGCGCGACGATCCGCAACATCGACGAGTTCGAGCGCGACTACCCCGAGGCGACCACGATCGTCCTGGAGCAGAACTACCGCTCGACCCAGCGGATCCTGCGGGCGGCGAACCAGGTGATCGCGCGCAACACCTCCCGCCGGCCGAAGAACCTGTGGTCCGAGGCCGGTGACGGCGAGCTGATCGAGGGCTATGTCGCCGACAACGAGCACGACGAGGCCGCCTGGGTGGCCGAGCAGATCGACGCGCTCACCGACGAAGGCAAGGCGCAGCCCAAGGACATCGCGGTCTTCTACCGCACCAACAACGCCTCCCGCGTCTTCGAGGAGGTGTTCATCCGGGTCGGCATGCCCTACAAGGTGGTCGGCGGCGTCCGCTTCTACGAGCGGCGCGAGGTCCGCGACGCGCTGGCCTACCTGAAGGTGGTGGCCAACCCCGCGGACGTCGTCAGCCTGCGCCGGGTGCTCAACACCCCCAAGCGCGGCATCGGCGAGCGGGCCGAGGCCTGCGTCGAGCAGCTCGCCGATCGCGAGCGGATCGCGTTCGCCTCCGCGCTGCGCCGGGCACCGGAGGCCCCCGGGCTGGCTACCCGATCGCTGAAGGCGATCCAGGAGTTCGTCGCCCTGCTGGAGGAGTTCGAGCAGCTGGTCGAGACCGGCTCGGGCCCGGCGGCGCTGCTGGAGAGCATCCTGGACCGGACCGGCTACCTCACCGAGCTGGAGGCGAGCACCGACCCACAGGACGAGGGCCGGGTCGACAACCTCAACGAGCTGATCTCGGTCGCCGCGGAGTTCGAGGCGGCCAACCCCGGCGGCACGGTCACCGACTTCCTCGAGCAGGTCTCGCTGGTCGCCGACGCCGATCAGATCCCGGTCACCGGGGACGACGCCGGGGTGGTCACGATGATGACCCTGCACACCGCCAAGGGCCTGGAGTTCCCGGTCGTCTTCCTCACCGCCCTGGAGGACGGCGTCTTCCCGCACCTGCGCGCCCTGGGCGACCCGCGGGAGCTGGAGGAGGAGCGCCGGCTGGCCTACGTCGGGATCACCCGCGCCCAGGAGCGGCTGTTCCTGTCCCGGGCCACGGTCCGCACCAGCTGGGGGCAGCCGGCCTACAACCCGCCGTCCCGGTTCCTCGACGAGCTGCCGCCGGACACGGTGCACTGGTCACGGCTGGAGCCGGCCCCGGCGGCACCGACCGGCTACGCCTCGGCGCAGTCCCGGGTGGCCGCCACCGGCCTGTCCACCGGTGGGTTGCGCGGCGGTGCGGGGAACCGTGCGGTGATCAACGTCGACGTGGGCGACCGGGTCAGCCACGACGCGTTCGGCATGGGCACCGTGGTGGAGGTGACCGGCGCCGGAGACAAGGCGCAGGCGACCGTGGACTTCGGGTCCGGCGGCACGAAGCGGCTGGTGCTGCGGTACGCCCCGCTGGTCAAGCTCTAGGCGGTCCTGTCGGGCAGCAGCCGACGGGTGGGTCAGAGCCAGACCGACGAGCCCAGGAGCTCGCCGGTCTGCACGAGGTGGTCGGCGATGTCGCGCAGCTTGCGGTTGGTGTGCTGCGACGCCTTGGCCAGCGCCTGGAAGGCCTGGTCGGGGGTCAGCCGGTGCCGCTCCATGAGGATGCCCTTGGCCTGGTCGATGACCGCCCGGGACCGCAGGGCCGTCTGCAGGTGGTCGGCCAGGTCCCGGGCGTTCTGGTAGGCGCTCATGTTGTTGATGGCGACGGCGGCGTAGGGGGCGAACCTGGTGGCGGTCGACCGGGCGTCCTCGTCGAAGGCGTGCGCCTGCTCGGCGTAGATGTTCAGCGCCCCGTGGACGTCGCTCATCGGCAGCGGCACCGACAGCGAGCTGAGGCTGCCGCGCTCGACCGCCCGCGGCGTGTAGTCCGGCCACCGGGCATCGACCTGGGCGTCGGCGATCTCGACCAGCTCGCCGCTGGTGGCGGCGTGCAGGCAGGGTCCGTGGCCGCGTCCGTACTGGGACTCGTCGAGGTCGAGCGCGAGCTGACCGGTGTGGACGGCGGTGGACGGCTTGTTGTC
>JAOPUQ010000077.1 GCA_025963425.1 Modestobacter sp.
TGGAAGTCGGGGTTGGTGATCAGCCCATCGGCGACCACCACCTCCTCCATCAGCGCCAGCCCCATGCCCTGCACGATGCCGCCCTCGATCTGGCCGAGCAGCTGGGTGGGGTTGACGACCGTGCCGACGTCCTGGCACGAGGCCACCTGCACCACGCTGACCAGGCCGAGCTCGACGTCGACGTCCACGACCGCCCGCTGCGCGGAGAAGCCGAAGCCGACGTACATCCCGCCCTCGCGGGAGCCGAGCGGGTACGTGGCCGGGTGCTGGAAGTGCTCGGTCGCCCGCAGCGTCTGCCCGGGCGCGGCCGCGGCCACCGAGGTCACCGGCCGGCCGGCGCCGCAGACGATGCGGTCGGCGATCGTCAGCTCGGCGGCGTCCAGCCCGTGCCGGCGGGCCACCCGAGCGAGCAGCCGGTCCCGGACGGCGACGCACGCCCGGTGCACCGCCGTCCCCGACGCCATGGTCTGCCGGGACGCCGACGTCGAGCCGGCGGAGGCGATGAGGGTGTCCGGCCGGGTCACCTCCACGGTGGTGGCGCCCAGCACCGTGCGGGCCACCTGCTCGGCGACGGTGACGAACCCCTGGCCGACCTCGGCGCAGGCGGTGTGCACCGTGGCGTGGCCGTCGCACAGGCTGACCTCCGCCGTCGACTCGTCCACGTGGCCCTCGCTGAAGGCGAGGTTCTTGACCGTCACCGCGTAGCCCACGCCGCGGCGCACCGCGCGCGGGTCGGCGGCCCCGCCGACCCCGCCGGGGACCTTGTGCGACGGACCTTCGGGCAGGGGGATCGCCCGCAGCCCCTCGATGACCTCACGCACCGGGGTCGGGGCGTCGAAGCGCTGCCCGAAGGTGGCGACATCCCCGCGCTCCAGGGCGTTGCGCAGCCGGATCTCCAGCGGGTCCAGGCCGAGCGCCGCGGCCAGCGCGTCCAGCTGCGCCTCGTGCGCGAACGCCGCCTGCGGAACGCCGAAGCCACGCATCGCCCCGCAGCTGGGGTTGTTCGTGCGCACCGACCGGCCCTCGAACCGGCCGTTGTCGACCCGGTAGGGGCCCTGCAGCAGCGTGACGGTGTTGGTGATGACCACCGGGCTGGTCGAGGCGTACGCGCCGCCGTCGAACAGCACCCGGCCCTCGACGCAGACGATCCGGCCGTCGGCATCCGCGGAGTGCCGCAGCCAGATGGTGCCCGGGTGCCGCTGGCGGTGGGCGAGGAAGGACTCCTCGCGGGTGTATTCGATCTTCACCGGCCGGCCGGTGGCCAGCGCCAGCAGGCAGGCGTGGGTCTGCAGGGTGACGTCCTCGCGGCCCCCGAACGCCCCGCCGACCCCGGCCAGCCGCACGTGCACCTTCTCCGGCGGCAACCCGGTTGCCCAGCCGACCTGCGTCTGGTCCGAGTGCAGCCACTGGGTGGCCACGTCCAGCGCCACCCCGCCGTCCGCGGTGGGCCAGGCGAGCCCCGCCTCGGGGGCCAGGAAGGCCTGGTCCTGCATGCCGATCCGGTAGGTGTTCTCCACCGTCACCACGCCGCGGGCGTCGGGGTCGCCGCAGCTGTAGGAGACGTGCCGGTAGACGTTGCCGTCCGGGTGCAGCGGCGGGGCGGTCAGCGCCTGCTCGGGGTCGGTCAGCGCGGGCAGCGGCTCGTAGTCGACCTCGACGGCCCGGGCGGCGTGGCGGGCGGTGGCCGCGTCCACCGCGGCGACCACGGCGACCGGTTCGCCGGCATAGCGGACGACGCCGTCGGCGAGCGCCGGCTCGTCGCGCAGGGTCAGCCCGAAGTACAGGTCGCCGGGGACGTCGGCGCTGGTGAGGACGGCGTGCACCCCCTCGATCGCCCGCGCGGCGGCGGTGTCGATGCGGAGGATGCGGGCGTTCGGGTGCGGCGAGCGCACCGTGTCGCCGATCAGCATCCCCTCGGCGGTCAGGTCGCCGGCGTAGGAGAACTCGCCGCGGACCTTCGCCGGGCCGTCCGGCCGCCGGCGCCCGGCCCCCACCCCGCCCCCGGACACCGCTTCCGGCGCCGACAACGGGTGACGGGCGGGCGCCTCGGAGCTCATCGGGTGGCCTCTCGGCGGGTGCGGGCGGCGGTCTCCACCGCGGCCACGATCCGCCCGTAGCCGGTGCACCGACAGAGGTTGCCGTACAGCGCCGCCTCGATCTCCGCGCGCGACGGGTCGGTGTTCTGCTCGAGCAACTCGGTGGCGGCGGTGACGAAGCCGGCGGTGCAGATGCCGCACTGCACGGCGCCCTCGGCGAGGAAGGCCTCCTGGACGTCGGAGAGCTCGCCGTCCGGGCTCCCGATCGAGGCGACCGTCTCCACGGTCGCACCGGCCGCGGTCGCCGCCGGGACCAGGCACGAGCACAGCACGTGCGCACCGTCGCCGAGGTCGGCCCGCACCGCGCACGCGCCGCAACGGCCGTGCGCGCAACCGGTCTTCGGGCCGCGCACGCCCAGCCGGTCGCGGAGCACGGTGAGCAGCGACTCCGACCAGCGTGCGGTCACCTCGTGGGCGACGCCGTCCACGGTGAGGCCGAACGTGACGGACTCGTCCGGTCCGGTCATGACCCCAGTCCTCCGTCGATCTGTGCCCGGGTGACCAGCCGGACGGCGAGCACCCCGAGCGCGTGCCGGCGGTAGTCGGCCGAGGCGATCGGGTCCTCGGGCGGATCGACCGCGGCGGCCACCGCCGCCCGCAGGTCCGCCGGTGTCGCCTGGCCGTCCAGCAGGGCGGTGCCGACGGCGTCGACGTCGTCCGAGCGCAGTGGGGTGGGCCCGGCGTTGCCGAACGCCAGCCGGACGACGCCGTCCCGGGACACGACCGCGGCGCTGACCGTGGCCACGAACTGGGCGTTGCGCCGGCCGACCTTCACGTAGTCGGCGAACCCGCCGTGCCGGGGCAGCCGGATCGCGGTGAGCAGCTCACCCGCGGCCAGCCCGGTGCGGCCGGGGGCGGTGACGAAGCCGTCGAAGGGGACGGTGCGCACGCCGGTCGCCGAGGTGAGCTCGAGCCGGGCGCCGCCGGCGAGCAGCGCGGGCAGCAGGTTGCGGTAGGGCAGCGCGCTGACCACGTTCCCGCCGATCGTGGCCTCGGTGCGGACCAGCGGGGTGCCCAGCGACGCGGCGGCGGCGGCCAGCCCGGCGTCCGGCGCGCCGGTCAGCGCCGCGACCGGCGTGCCCGCGCCGATCACCAGGTCCTCGCCGTCCACCCGGACCCCGCGCAGCGCGCCGACCCGGCGCAGCGACACGAAGCCGGCTGCCTCGCGGGTGCGCCAGAGCAGGTCCGGCATGACCTCGGTGCCCCCGGCGACGACGACCGCGCCGGGGCGCTCGGCGAGGGCGGCCAGCGCCTCGTCGGGTGTCTCGGGGAGGGCGAACATCGGCGCTGCCAGCAGCACTCATCACCTCCGGTAGGGAAACGGACCGGAACGTAGCCCGACTGTGTTCCGGAGACGTGTCCGGAACACGGCCGGTCAGGGCGCGACGGCGTGTTCGGCGTCGCTGAAGTGCTGGAGCGCGAACCGGCTGGAGGACGCCACGTGCTGGCGCATCAGCTGCTCGGCCCGGTCGGCGTCCTGGTCGCGCAGCGCGTCCAGGATCGCCCGGTGCTCGCTGATGGCTGTGCCGGCCCGGTCGGCGGGGTAGGCGTAGTTGGAGCGGTAGCTGACGGTGAAGGCGAGCACCTGACCCATGATCGTCTGCAGCAGCCGGCTGCCGGTCGCCTCGCTGATGATCGTGTGGAAGGCCAGGTCGGCCAGCGCCTGCTCGGGCGCCGTGCCCGAGGCGCTGATCCGCTCCAGCTTGGCGTGGGCGTCCTCCAGCGCGTCGAGGTCGTGCCGGGTGCGCGTGGTTGCGGCCTCGCGGGCCGCGTAGGACTCCAGCACCCCGCGCAGCGAGTAGATCTGCACGATGTCGTGCGCGGTGATGGTGCGGACGGTCGCCCCCCGGTTCGGGGTGAGCTCGACCAGGCCCTCGCTCTGCAGGGTGAACAGGGCCTCGCGCACCGGCGTCCGGCTGACCCCGAGCTGCTCGGCGAGCAGTCGCTCGGGCAGTGGCTCGCCCGGCTTGAGCTGCCCGGAGAAGATCTCGGTGCGCAGGATCCGCGCCACGCCCTCGCTGGTCCGCTGGGACATCGGGACGAGGCCACGGCCCAAGGCTCCCAAGGGCTGCATGCTGAGCTCCGTTCCCGGCTGACCAGTGGCGGCGGTCTGCCTCGTCACTGCCGGGGAGGATACGGCGCGCGGACGGGGGCGGCCGCCGGTGCCGCGCGCGGCGGCCCGCCGACGGCACGGGGGCGCTCCCGGGGATCCCGGGAGCGCCCCCGCCGTACGGGTCCGGCTGGATCAGGCGTGCACGCCGTCCGCGTCGCCGGAGCGCTCGGGGATCGGGGCGGTGCCCCCGGTCGCCGAGCCCAGCGGTGCGGTCGCCGGGCGGAGGTCGTCGCCGAAGTTCGTGACACCCCACTGCGCGACGTCCATGCCCACCAGTTCGGCCTCCTCGGAGACCCGGAGACCGCCGAACTTCTCGAAGATCAGGCACATGATCAGCGCAGGCACCCCCACGACGAGCACGGTGGCGACGACGCCGGCCAGCTGCCACCACGGCGTGATCTCGGCGACCCCGACGGCGTAGTCACCCTCGAGACCGATGTAGCCGCCCGTCGGCGTGCCCCACTCGAGGAAGCCGCAGAGCAGAGCGCCCAGGATGCCGGGGCCCAGGGCGAGCGGGACGACCTTCGGGTCGTCGATCCCGGCCTTGCGCAGCAGCGCGGCGGTGCCGAGGGCGACCAGCGGGCCGAGCGCGCCCACGAGCAGGCAGATCCAGGCGGTGCTGACGTCGAACAGTGTCCCGCCCATGACCACGCCGGCGACGGGGCCCAGCAGCGCCCAGGTCGCCTCCCGGCGGACGTAGGCCAGTACGAGACCCATCACGGCACCGCCGAGGATCGCGGCGAACAGGTTCACGATCACCACGCCGATGCCGCTCTCGGTGAAGGAGATCCCGAAGAAGCCGACGTCGGGGACGATGAAGCCGCTCCCGATCGTGACGAAGGGCAGCGCGAACAGGATCAGCAGGACGCCGACGCCCACCAGGCCGACGTTGTGGCCGACCGGTCGGGCCGCGCTCGCGTGCGGACGGAAGGCGCCCAGGCGCGGGCCGACCCGCCACGCGAGCACGAGGACGAACGTGCCGGCGGTGATGTAGAGCGGGAAGATGCCGTCGAAGTCGTGGGTGCCGCGGAGCGTGAGCGGGGAGAGCGAACCCCAGCACAGGTACCCCACCAGCGGGGAGAGCACGGCGCCGATGACGAAGGACATCACGTACAGCGGCAGCGGCTTGATCCGCTCGACGACGCCGGTGTGGATCAGGCCGACGGTCGCCATCGTGAAGGTCACGAAGAAGACCAGGAAGATCTGCAGGACGTCGGCCTCGGGCAGCAGCGCCGGGTCGATGTACCGCGAGGCGGTGGTGGTGAAGTTGCCACCCAGCCACCAGTCCTTGACCGCCTGCCACAGCGGCGAGGGGACGCCGAAGGCCTGGTTGAACTGCCACTGCCAGATCGGGTAGCCGATCAGCAGGGTGCCCAGGCCACCGACCATGGCGGCGCCGATCTTCTGGACGACGGTGTCCAGGACGTTGCGTCGACGCACCATGCCCATGTCCACCAGGACGAGGCCGATGAGCACCAGCAGGACGGCCACGGCGCCGAGCGTGTAGATGAACGTGGCCATGATCCAGTTGCTGGAGGCCTGTTCGGGGAACTGTTCCATTCCGTCTCCTGTGCAGCGGGAAGGAGCCGGCCGGCGCGTAGGGGCGCAGGCGGCAGAGGGTGGGGGTGGTGCTGACCCGTCCGGACCGGCGTCGGGCCGGCGGAGAGTGGCGCCTCGACCCGCGGCAGTCGACGGTCACGGGATCGATTGAGGCGGGAACGTATACCGGTATGCCATCGGTAGACAAGACCCTTTTCCTGCAGGTCAACGGCGTGCACCGAAGGACGATGGCGTTGCGGTTACATCAGATTTCGGGCCGGTTACGTCTGCGGGAGGGTCTTCCGTCCCGCGCCCGGATGCCGCAAGGTGGCGGCGGTGCACGGCCAGCTGTTGTCTTCGTGGCCAAGCTTGGTATACATGTATGCCACGACACACCAGTGGCGTCACACACACCATCAGCGGGCCGACCGCCCATGTGAGAGGGACAGCTGTGGACTCCGTCTCGACCGCCCGCGTCTACGACCGGGCCGGCTTCGGCCGACCAGTGCAGCGCGGCAGTCGTCCGGCGGTGGTCGTCGTCGACTTCAGCTACGGGTTCACCGATCCGCGGTACCCGACCGGCGCCGACCTGACCGGGCCGGTGCTGGCCACCGCGCGGCTGCTGGAGGTGGCCCGGGCAGGCGGCGTGCCGATCGTCTTCACCACGATCGCCTACGACCCCGGTCAGATCCAGAACCTGGCCTGGCTGAAGAAGGCGACCGGCATGGCGGCGTTGCAGCTGGGCAGCCGGCTGGTCGACGTCGATGAGCGGCTCGCGCCGCGGGCCGACGAGCACCTGGTCGTCAAGACCGGCGCATCGGCCTTCTTCGGCACGGCCCTGGCCTCCTACCTGGCCTCGGTCCGGGCTGACACCGTGATCGTCACCGGTGCGACGACCAGCGGGTGCGTGCGCGCCACCGTCGTCGACGCCGTCCAGCA
>JAOPUQ010000079.1 GCA_025963425.1 Modestobacter sp.
CGATCCTGGTGATCGGCACCCAGGGTGACCCGGTCACGCCGCTGCCCGGCGCGGTCGACATGGCCACGGACCTCACGAGTGGGGTGCTGCTCACCTGGCAGGGCAGCGGGCACACTGCCTACCCCAAGACCGACTGCGTGACCGCGGCGGTCAACGCGTACCTGATCGACCTGGTCGCGCCGTCGGACGGGCTCACCTGCCCCGCCTGACGGCGCGGCCGGACGATCGCCCCCGAGGAACGGAGCGCGCATGGCCAGCAGCAAGGACGCCGTCGTCCTGGCCGTCGATGGACACGAGGTACGGGTGAGCAGCCCGGAGAAGCCGTACTTCGCCGACCGGGGCATCCGCAAGATCGACGTCGTCGAGTACTTCATCGCCGTCGGCGAGGGCATCCTGTTCGCCCTGCGGGACCGGCCGACGACGCTGGAACGCTGGCCCGGCGGGGTGTTCGAGGGGGCGCGGCTGTCGACCCGGGTCGACAACACCGGCGACGCGTTCTACCAGAAGCGGGTTCCCAAGAACGCCCCCGACTGGGTGCAGACCGCGCACATCACCTTTCCCAGCGGTCGGACCGCGGACGAGATCGCGCCCGACTCGGTCGCCGTCGTCGCCTGGGCGGCCAACCTGGGCACGCTCACCTTCCACCCGTGGCCGGTGTCGAGGTCCGACGTCGAGTCCCCCGACCAGATCCGCATCGACCTGGACCCGCAGCCGGGCACCGACTTCTCCGACGCCGTCTGGGTGGCCCCGCACGTGCGCGAACTGCTGCACGAGTTCGGCATGGAGGGCTGGCCGAAGACCTCCGGCGGTCGCGGGGTGCACGTCTACGTGCCGATCCAGCCACGGTGGACCTTTCCCGAGGTGCGTCGGGCGGTGATCGCCTTCGGCCGGGAGCTCGAACGGCGCATCCCGGACCGCGTGACGATGAACTGGTGGAAGGAGGAGCGCGGCGAGAAGATCTTCATCGACTACAACCAGATGGCCCGGGACCGCACGATCGCCTCGGCGTACTCCATCCGGCCCAAGCCGCACGCGCCCGTCTCCGCCCCGCTCGACTGGGACGAGCTGCCCGACGTCACGCCGTTCGACTTCGACGTGCGCACCATGCCGGCCCGGTTCGCGGCGGCCGGGGACAAGCACGCCGGCCTGGCCGACCACGCCTTCGGCATCGAGGCGCTCCTGGAGCTGGCCGAGCAGCAGGAACGCGACCTCGGCATGGGCGAGATGCCCTATCCCCCGGACTACCCGAAGATGCCCGGCGAGCCGATGCGCGTGCAGCCGAGCCGGGCGAAGAAGGTGGCCGGCGAAGAGGCGTGACAGTGCTCGTCAGGCGGTTCTCGAGCAGCTACTTCCCGGGGCGACTCCTCAGCCACGCCCCGATGCCTCTGACGGCTGCCTTCGTAGAGGCCGGGCCGCGGGGTGGCCCTCGTCCAAGCGGACCAGGCTTCATGTCCGTCGGAACTGTCGACATTCGTCTCGGCCGGCCAACTGATTCTCTGTGCGGGCGAGAAAACGTCAATCCGGACGGTCCGTCGCGCCGTCAGATGCAGCCTCGTGATGCCCCGACGTCGGCGCTCAAGCCTTCGCCAGCTCGGCCAACAGGAGAGCCTCGGCGAGCACGCCCCGCCCGAACATCGCCAGGTCCAGGCTCTCGTCGATTCCGTGCCAGTGGCTCGCCGGGTCACCGACCCCGGTGAGGAGGACGGCGGCGCCCGGGAACGCTCGGGCGAACTGCGCCACGAACGGGATGGAGCCGCCCATGCCGATCTCGCGGACCTCGTTGCCGTAGGCCTCGGCGAACGCGCGGCGGGCGGCGTCGTAGGGATCGCCGATGGTCTCAAGGGCGAACGGGGCGCCGCCGGTGCGCGGCGTCACGCTCAACCGCGCGCCCCAAGGAACGTGCGCCTGCAGGTGTTCGGTGAGGGCGCGCTGCGCCGTCTCCGGGTCGTCGCCTGGGGCGATCCGCAGGCTGATCAGCGCGCGGGCCCGCGGCACCAGCACGTTGGACGCGTCGACGACGCGCGGCGCATCGATGCCGAGCACCGAGGCCGCGGGGCGCTGCCAGATGTGTTCGGAGATCGAGCCACACCCGATCAGTTGGACACCCTCGAGTACTCCGTTGCCGGCCCGGAACGTGGCCTCCGTCCCGCCATCGTCGCCGACGTCCGTCGCGGTACCCGTCCCATGGACCAGGCCGGGGACGGCCACGTTCCCGTGCTCGTCGTGGAGGCAGGCCAGCAGCCTGCACAGCGCTGTGAGGGCGTCGCCCATCGGCCCGCCGGCCATGCCGGAGTGGACCGGATGCTCGAGCATCGCGATCTCGACGGTGCAGTCGACCAGACCGCGCAGACTCGTCGTCAGCGCCGGCACGTCGACTGCGGGGTTGGCAGCGTCGGCGATGACGACCACGTCCGCGGCAAGCAGATCCTGGTGGGTATGCAGCAGCGCGGCCAGCGTGGGTGAGCCGGACTCCTCCTCGCCCTCGACGAACAGCGTGACGCCGATCGGCGGCTTGCCGTCGTAGGCGCGCAGGACGGCGATGTGGGTCATCACGCCCGCCTTGTCGTCCGCGGTGCCGCGGCCGTAGAGCCGACCGTCGCGTTGGGTCGGCTCGAACGGCGGGCTGGTCCAGTGGTCGTCACCACCGGTGGGCTGCACGTCGTGGTGGGCGTAGAGCAGGATCGTGGGCCGGCCTTCGGGAGCCGGCCAGTGCGCGATGACGGCCGGTGCGCCGCCGGCTGCCGCCACGAGCCGGACATCCGATGCCCCGGCCCCCCGGGCCAGCTCCGCCACGGCTTCCGCGCTGGACCGGGTGTCTTGCGCGTGCGCGGTGTCCGCCCAGATGCTCGGGATGCGCACCAGCCGCTCCAGGTCTACCCGGGCCCCGGCCAGCACGCCTTCGACCGCGTTCTTCACTTCAGTCTCCGATCCGACAGGTATGGCGGTGCGAGGTGGGACTGGTGACGTCCCGCTGAGTGAGTAGTGCCGGTGCCGCCAGTGCCGGGTCGGCGGTTTCGGCCGGTCGCCCACGTCCGGCGGCTGGGCGCGGACTCGGGGGGCTCCGAGTCCGAAGCGTCGAGGATCTTCGCCGCCGTGTCGTCCAGCGCGTGGACGTCACTGGGCTGCGCGGCTGAGCGGCTGGGCGGGTAGGGATCGAGTCCCAGGATCGTCGCCATGACGGCGCCCGTGTGATGTCCCAGACCCAGCGCCCGTGCACGCTCGAGGTCCTCGACGGTGTCGACGTCTTGACGGATTCCGGCCAGCTCTGGCCGGTGGACTTCCAGCGCTCCAGCCTCGATGTGGCGGGCGCGGGAACCAACACCGTAGTGCGGCCAGAACTGCGCATGGGAACGGGCCGCGAAGAGCGTCGTGCCGTCCCCGTGGGCATCGGGCACGAAGAACGTCGATGCCACATCCGCTTGGCCTAGTGCGATGCCCAGCTCCGTCGGCCGCAGCGCCGGAAGATCAGCTGTCAGTGCCGCGACTCCGTGTCCAGGCCGGGTGGTTCGGCATGTGGCGGCTCCTCGGCGGAGTGCATCGTTCAGCGAGTCCGTGGGCGAATCCGCCACGAACCGCAACCGCCGTACGCCGAGGAGACTGCGCCACAGCGGGTCCCGGGTCACGACGACGATCTCCTCGACACCCTGACAGGCGAGAACGGCGTCCCGGACGTCACGAGCCATCGCCACCACGAGGACCCGCCGGAGAGGGACCGGGAGGCCGCGTAGCCGGGACTTGGCATGGTCCAGGGGCTTGAGGGGGACGACGACGGACCAGTGCCCCGGCGTCACAGCGGTGTGATCGAGAGGGTGAGCGCGCGGCGTCCGGCGTCGGAGCGGGCGGTGGCCAGCCGCTCGGCCGGCGGCGTCCCGTACTCGGTGGTCCGCTGCCGGGCCGGGCGGCCGATCGCGGCGGCCATCGCCTCGAGCTCGGCGATGGTCTTCAGCGAACCGTTCTGGCTGCCGGCCATCCGGCTGATGGTCTCCTCCATCAGCGTGCCGCCGAGGTCGTTCGCCCCGCCCTGCAGCACCGCCTTCGTGCCGGCGTCGGCCAGCTTCACCCACGAGGTCTGGATGTTGTCGATCCGCCCGTGCAGCAGCAGGCGGGCCACGGCGTGCACCGCCCGGTTCTCGCGCACCGTCGGCCCCGGGCGGGCGACCCCGGCGAGGTAGATCGGCGAGTTGTGGTGCACGAAGGGCAGCAGCACGAACTCGGTGAAGCCGCCGGTCTCGTCCTGCAGCGCGGCCAGGGTGCGCAGGTGGGCGACCCAGTGCGCCGGGGTGTCGACGTGCCCGTACATCATCGTGGAGGTCGTCGGCAGGCCGATCCGGTGCGCGGTCCGGATGATCTGCAGCCACGAGGCGGTCGGCAGCTTCCCCTTGGTCAGCACCCAGCGGACGTCGTCGTCGAGGATCTCGGCCGCCGTCCCCGGAACCGATCCCAGCCCGGCCTCCTTCAGGCCGGTCAGGAAGTCCTCGAAGGACAGCCCCGTCCGGGCGGCGCCGTTCACGATCTCCATCGGGCTGAACGCGTGCAGGTGGATGTCGGGGCGGCGGGCCTTCACCTCCCGGGCCAGGTCGAAGTAGGCGGTGCCGGGCAGGTCGGGATGGATGCCGCCCTGCATGCAGATCTCGGTCGCCCCGCCGGCCCACGCCTCCTCGACCCGGTCGCCGACCTGCTGCATCGACAGCGTGTAGGCGTCGGCGTCGGTGCGCCGCTGGGCGAACGCGCAGAACCGGCAGCCGGTGTAGCAGACGTTGGTGAAGTTGATGTTCCGGTTCACCA